>JAOAIT010000028.1 GCA_026414565.1 Verrucomicrobiia bacterium | reverse complement strand
TACAACTACTTGCTCGCCCCGCTGCGCCGGCCTCAGGGCTGGCGCAGCCGGAAAAACTTCAATCCGCTGCTCAACGGCAGGGTCACCACCCGCCGCCCCTCGCGCACCACCGGCGTCGCCGTCACCGGCACCCATTGCGGATTCGCCGTCAGCGCCGCCGTGCCCTCCAGGGTGTACCCTGGCAGGTCGTGCCAGGAAATCACCAGGTTGCTCCCCGCAATCGCCAGGCTCAACTCGGGCGCGGTGAAGATGCGCAAATTCCAACCGCCCGCGATCACCCCGCTATCGCCGCCCTGGCTGTCATATATGAACAAGGACCAATTCCCGTTCGGGTTGCCCCGGCGCAAAGCCGCAAGCGAGGTGGCAAATTGCGGTTGCACAATAAAGCCCGTGCCGGGGAAACGGTTGGTGGGCGCCAGATTGCCCGGCCGGTAGGCTCCCGTATTTAACGGCTGATCCAACGGCAGCGCCGCCGGCGCGTCATCCGCAAATTGCAGCGACAATCCCTCCGCGTCGTAGCCGCCGCCCGCCCCGGCCATCAACAAAACCTGCCGCCCCTCCGGCGAGACCAGCAGCGCCTGAATATCCGCCGGGAAGGTGTGATGCACATCCAACAACGTCACGTACACCTTGTCCACCACCCCCGTCAGCCCAGACACCTGGATGGTGGAGGGATACGGCAGCGCCGCTGCGCCATCCCGAATGATAATCTCCGCCGGATTGAAATAACTGCCCGGCATCACCGCCGAGCTGGAAAGCCGCACCACATTGTTGCTCACGTTCAAATCGCTCATCGCCGAGCGCACGCTGAAGGCCAGTGTCAGCCGTGCCTCCATCGTCGAGACCGCCCGCAACGTGGCCTGGGCGCTGCCCCGCCGGGCCAGGTGGCCCACCTGCCACGTCAGCCAACCGCCCGCCACGGTATAAGTGCCCGTGGACACGCTCAGGGTGAGGTTGCTGAAGGCCTGCGGCAGCATCGCCCGCACCACCGTGTTGGAGGCCACCTCCGGCCCGGCATTGGTCACCTGCAACGTGTAAGTGAACGGCTGCCCCACCAGCGCCGTGTCCGGCGCCACCGTCCCGCTAATCCCCACATCCGCCACCGCCCCCAGCGAGCCGCCCAGACCCGCCACATATACGGTGGTATCCAACAACTCGTCGCTGGTGTCGGCCACAATGAACGTCAGCCGGTGTTCCGTCAGCTCCGGATTCACCGGCGCGGTAAACACCATCACCGGGTTGGTCTCCCCAATCATGATGACCCCGTCCAGCTCGGTCCCCGCCACGGCTTTCATCGCCGGATGCCGGATGTTCACCGGCATCCCGCCCGCAAACGCGATGTTCTCTCCATCCAGATAAATGCCAAAGCCGTCAATCCACGGCGATTCCACATACTCCGGGAATTCCTCCGAGCCAAACATGACCTTGAACGTCACCCGGTCATAACCCGGCAGGAACTCAAAATAGACATCCAACTGCGTGACATCATAATGCGTATAGGATTCCTCCTCCGAGGCGGTGATCGGATCCAGCAGCCGCTCCTGCTCCTCCGTGGCCTGCACCCCATAAGCCGTCGTCCGCCCGGTATCGGTATTCGGCCCGCTGCCGTAATCGGCCACATTGCCGGTGCTCAACGCCACCCCCGACAACGCCTGCCCGCTGCCAAAGATGTTGGCCGAAGTGAACAACCCCGTCGTCATTCGCTGCCCGCGGCGATGCGCCTGCAGGACCGCCCGCTTGACCTGAATGCCCGTGGCGCCCCCCGTCAGCGCGGCCACCAGCGAATTGATATTGGTGGTGGGGGTAATGACCAGCTCGCCGCCGCCCACCCCCTGCAAAATGGGCGTGATCACCGTCACGGTGTTGTTCGTCGTCACCGGATCATACGCCGGCGCCGTGATGCCCACCGTGCCCACCGCCAGCGTGCCCCCGCCCGGCAAAAAGTCCACCTCCAGGCTGGCCGTCTGGCCCGCCGCCAGATTGCCCACCGCCCACAACACCACCCCGTTGGAAACCGCGGTGCTGCCCTGGCTGGGAAATGCCCCTTGAAATTGCGCCCCCACCGGCAGGTAACAAAACACGGTGGCATTGGACGCCGTTGAAGGCCCGGCATTTTGAGCTGCCACGCTGTAGGTCACCACCGACCCGGCCGCCACCAGCTCCGTGGGCGCGGTCACCCCCACCCGCACATCGGCCGCCGGGGCCACCCGCAACACCGTGGCCACCTCATTGGGCGTCGGATCCGCCGTGGCCGTCACAGCCACCGTCCGGTTGGTCAGCAGCCCGCCATTGCCCAGCGGTTTGACCACGATAACAGCATTCATGGAGGCTCCATTGGCCAGCGACGGCACCATGATGACCTGGGCGTTGCTGCTGCTCATAAACGACCCCGCCGTCACATTGCCCCGCAGGTACTGCACCTGCGGCGGCAGCCAGTTGGTGATCACAATGCCCGTCGCTGTCTGCGGGCCATTATTCAACACCGTCAGCCGCAACGAAACTTCCTGTCCCGCATAGGCGTTGCTGGGCGTTACCGTCATCTGCAGCGCAATATCCGCCGCCGTCCCCGGTACCACCACCGTCTCCAACACCGCCAGGTTGTCGCTCAAATTGTAATCATTCTGCGCGCTCACCGCATAAGCCCGGTTGGTCAACGTGCCCGAGGGCGGCGTCACCACCTGCACCAGCACCGTGGCCGAGCCGCCAATCGGCAGGCTGCCCAGGCCAAACACCCAGACATTGCCGGTATTCGTCACCGTCCCGTGCCCATTGGTCACCCCCACCACCGTTACCTCCGGCGGCAGCCAGTTGGTCACAATCACCCCCGTGGCGTTCAACGTCCCCGCATTCGCCACCGTCAGCTCATACAGCATGGGGAATCCCCCATACGGCACCGCCGGCACCGTCCGCACCGCCGTCACCAAATCCACCACCGGCGTGGGATTGATGCGCGTGCTCCCCACGGCTGAATTGTTCGCGAGATTGGGATCCAGGATCGGCGTGCTCACGCTGGCCAGATTCGTCACCGCGCCCACGCTCAACGCCAGCGCCTCCACCGCCACCGTCACGTTGCTCCCCACCGGCACCACCCCCAGATGAAACACCAGCACCCCCCCGCCCAAATCCTGATACACCGCCCCCGGCGGCAGCCGCACCGCCTGCACCTGCGCCGGCCCAAACCAGCGGTTGGTCACGATGACCGCCGGCGCGTTGGACAACCCTGCATTGGCCACGGTGAGGAAATTGGTGAACCTTTCCCCCGCAATCACCGGATCCGGCGCATCCACCATCGTCAGGCTTAAATCCGCCCGATAGGAGGTCTCCACCACCGTCACCGCGGCCGCCACGTTGTTCGTCTGGTTGGCGTCCACTTCGTCCGACCCGACCACCACGACGTTGGACACCACCCCCACCTGATTCGGCCGCACGACGAAAGTCGCCGTGGCCTGCCCGTTGCTCGCCACCCGCCCCAAATCACACACAATCGCCGAGCCTTCAATGCCGCACCCCGGCCCCAGGCTCACCAGTTGCACGCCCGGATAAAACACATTGGTCACCCGCGTGTTGTCCGCCGCCGACGGCCCGGCGTTGCGCACCGTGATTTGATAGGTCAACGGCTGCCCCTGAATCACCGGATCCGGTGTGTCCGTGACCGTGACAGACAAATCCGCCCCCACCGGCGTGGCGGAGATGCGCGTCGAAACCCAGGCGCTGTTGTTGGTCAAATTATTGTCGTACGTCTCCGCCAGCACACTGGCATAATTGGTGATAAAGCCCGCCTGATTCGGCCGCACCGTCAGCCAGATGAAGGCCGCATTGTAGGCCGGCAAATTCCCCAGCTCAAAAATCACCTCCGGCTCCCGCACCACATAAGCCCCGCGGGAAACCCGCGCCTCCTCCACCTGCAGGGCAAACGCCACATCGCTGCTGTTGGTGCTGTTCTGATGCACCTCCACCGCCAGATAATTCGTGCCCGCCAGCAGGTTGCTCACCGCCACCACCGGCTCCACCAACACCCCTTCCGTGGCCGCGCTGGTGGCCAGCGTCAAAAAGCCGATCGCCCCGCTCGGCATGTTGGTGGTCCGGTAAATCTCCTGCCCGTTCAAATACACCACCGCCCCATCGTCCACCAGCAGCCGCAACCGCAGCAAATTCGTCGGCGGCCCCTGGTAATCAAAAGTGCTGCGGAAATAATACGTGGGAATGCGCCCCAGTTCATTGGTGAGATTGAGCTGGGTCAACACCGGCAGCGGCAGGGGATCCGTCTCATAGGCCAGCACCGCCTCCCCCACCGGCCAGGAGGAATAATCGTAGGCGATTTCCTTCCACGCCACCCCCAACGCCACGTTGGACTGGTTGTAAGCCCACGTATTGCTGAAGCTGACCAGCGTCATATACTGCGTCACCAGCCCCGCGTTGGAAATGGTGGCCGACACAAACTCCACCCCGGACGGCAGGGTATTGGTCAACCAGGTGTTGGTGGCCCAAATCGTCCCCGCATTGGACACCATCAGCGTGTAGGTCAGCAAATTCCCCACCTGAATCGGATCCGGAAAGTCCGTCAGCGTCAGCGCCAGATTGGCCGAGGGTGGCGGATTCACCAGCGTGACCACCGTGGCCGTGTTGTTGCCCGGGGCCGGGTCCGCCGTGCTGCTGCCGCCGGTGGCCCGCACGGTGTTTTGGCCCAGCGTGCCCGCCCGCGCCACCACCGTGGCGGTCATCGTCCCCCCGGCCGGCAGACTGGCCACGCTGAAGACGACATTGCTCCCCTGCACCTGATAGGTGGCGGCCGCGCCGCTCAGCCCAATCAAATCCACCGACATCCCGAAATAAATGTCGCTGCTGGTCGCGCTCTGCTGGTGCACCTCCACCGCCAGCAGGTTGGTCCCCGCCACCAGGTTGGTCACCGCCACGTTGGTGGAATTCAACACATTTTCCGTGTGCGCCGACAAGGCCCCGGTGCTGTACGTAATCTCTCCGGTGGGCAGATTGGTGCGCCAGATTTCCACCCCGTTCAAATACACCACCATGCCGTCATCCAACTGGTAACGCAGGAAAAGCGAGGGGTTGTTTAACAGGTTGGTTACCACGAAGGTGGTGCGGAAATAATACGTCAGGATCCGGCTGCCATTGGCGTCCAACTGCAGCCAGGTATTCGTGGGCACCTGCCACGTGTTGCTGTAACCGCTCTCATTGGCAAAGGCCCCGTAGCCCGTCGGCCAGCTTGTATCATCGTACCCCACCTCCCGCCAGCTCGTGCCCAGGTCCTGCCCGTTCTGGTTGTACCGCCACAGCTTGTTGGTGAAACCCATAACCGCATTGGTAACCATCGCCGCCCCGGAAACGGAAGCATTGGCGCTGACGAAGGTAAAACCCGCCGGCAGAAAATTCGTCAGCCGCACATCGCTGGCCGTATTGGGGCCGATGTTGGAAACCACCATGGTATAGGTGACATTGCCCCCCAACACCAACGCGTTGGGGCTGCCGCTCATGGTCACCAGCAGGTTGGCCGACTGCCCCCACAAGGACACCCCCGCCAGCCCGGCCCACAACGCCCCGCCCACGGCTGCCTTGACGAAACTGCTTAACATGCGCCTCATGACATGGCCGATCCTCGCCCCGGCTCAAGGTTGTATCAATCCAATGTACGGCTCCACCCGCACCCGGTAATACCGCGGCGCCCCCGGCCGCACCGGATCCAGCACCGTCAGCCGCCCGTTTTGCGCCCCTTGCGTTATGGAGGTCAGCGGCAGCCACGGCCCGGACGTCAAATTTGTCGTGTACTCCACCAGGCTGGTGGAATACCGGATGGCCATCCAGGAGAGCTGCGCCTGCAGCGCCGGCGTGCGCACAAACGCCACCCGGAAGTCCAAATCCCGCCCGCTCAAAAACGGCGTGGGATCCAGCTTGTTCGGGATGCCGTCCGCGTCCAAATCCGAGAACATGCTCTGCAGCAGCGCCGCATTGAGCGTGATGGTGCGTCCATCCACCACCAGATTGGTGGAGCTGAACGCCCCGGTGTACTGATACACCCATTGCAGCCGCCCGCCCAGCGCCCCGTTCAGCTTGTCCGGCGACAGGTTGGCGTTGGCAAAATAAATCGTCAGGTTGGGCGCAATCTGCAGCGCCGTCGCCACGTTCGTGGCAAACCCGCGAAACTCCAGATAATCCACATACAACGCATCATTGGTGCCCGCGCCGGCAAACTCGAACAACGCCAAATCCGCCCCGTCCAGCACCAGTTGCCCCAGCGCCGCATTGTTCGTAAAGCCGGCCGGCGTGGCCCCCAGGTTGCGCCCGGCCCATACATGCCGCACCAGCGTGTTGAAGGCCGCGTGGGAGGTGATCCGTGTGCCCAGCAGACTGGCCGTCCGCGGCCGCCGTAAAAGCGTGAAACCGCCGCTTACGCTCCAGTCATTCAACGCCCCCGGCCCGCCGTCGGTGAGCGAGTTGGTCACATCCAACAGCAATGCACCCCCGGCGCTCATCGCCGAGCCAACAGCCGTTAAATTCGCCGCCTGAATGTCCACATCCGCGCGCGAACTCATCCAGCCCCCCGCCAGGGTCCCGTTGGTCAGTCGAAGCTGAATGCCCCCCGCCGAGGCCATCAAGGTGCCGCTGTTCACCAGGTTGGTGGCATAGACCCGATGCGATGCCCCTGTGAGATTGCCCCGGTTGATGAAGTTCAAATACGGCACCTCCACCACCGTGGGCTGGCCGTAGATATTATTCGTCGGCAGGCGCGTCGAAAAATCCGCCGCTTGCGAAATCAAAATGTTGCCGTCATTGGTCAGGTGCTTCAACCGCGGGAACGCCTCCGGCCCCCACGCCGTAAGCGCGGGCAGCACCAGCGAGGCCTGCCGCAGCGCATCGCCGGTCACCGTCAGGGATTCCGCATCCACTTTGAGCGCGGAGCTGGCCGTCACCGCATCGGCAATCACCACATTCGTGGCCCGCGCCGTCAGCTCCCACAAATCCACCGGAATGCTGGGATAAAACTCAAAGTCCACAAACATCACATGATACTCCAGCTCGTTGGTCTCCCAGTTGCCGGCCAGGTTCTGATTGGTGTAATTCACCGACCACACCGCGCTCCACACCGAAATCTGCCCCCATAAGCGATTGTACGCACTCGACACCAGATTCGAAATGCGCAACACGCTCTGCGTCGTGCCAATGTCATACTTCAGGATGGGCGCGTCCACCGAGGACAGCGTGTTGCCCACCAGATTGGACGCCACAATGCTCACCACATTGTCCGCGTGGATGCGCGCCTGCCGCAAATCCAGTGTGTCCGCCTGAATCTCCAGCCGCCCGGTGGCATTGGTGGGATTGGTATATCGCAGGGGCATGAGCCTCCCCAGGCCCAGTCCGTCGTTGGTGGCATTAATCAAGGCGCTGTAAGCTGCATAACGATAGGTCGCCCGGTTGGTCATGGCGCCCGGCGGATAAAACGTCACGTTGCTGTAGGCCAGATTAGGCCCGGTGGAAACACTCCACACCAACGGCGGCTCATAAGTCAGCTCGTAATTGTTCGGCCGCCGCGTCCCGGTGGGCGAAAGGGTGCCGTCCGCCAGATACGCCTTGCGGTCATAGCCTGTCTGCAGGGCGAAATTCGTCAGTTGCATCGAGTAATCCGCCAGATACAACGTCAACTGCCGGCTGGCTTGCGCCACCGGATCAAAATACGTCGCGCGCAGCTCCACCGCCGGAGCACTCTGCCCGACTCCGCCCATGAAACGCACCGTGGGCACAATACCGTTGGCCCAGGCCAGGTTGTTGGTGGGGATAAACACCGCCTGAATCACCGCGCTGGTCAAGCCCACCCGATTGCTCAGCACAAAGGCATCGTATTGTCCATAGGAGCTGCCCAAGAAAGAAGGCAGGCTGACGGAATTGGTTAGCAGCCGGTTGCGGCCCAGCGGCGACAACTGCAATACCTGATGACTGGGCGTCCCCGCCGAGGGCGTGGCAAAATTCAACTGCCGCAGGAAGGGCAGATTCAACGCCGTGCCGTTGCTCCCGCTCAGCGTGCCATCCCGCCCCACCCCCCAGTAGGCATCGGTGACCCCCCGGGGGTTGATGTAACCGTTGGCGAGACTGAGAGTCGAATCCGTTTCCAAATACTCGGGATCCCCTCCCACCCGGATGAAGCTGCGGGATAGATTGACGTTCCGGCCCACCACGCGCAGCAGGCCCTCGATGCCCACGCTCAACGAGCCGGGGCTGACAATGTTGGTGGCCCAGAGCTCCAACCGCGTGGACGCATAAATTTTGCCCTGATTGTGAATCACCGCCGCCGGAAACCGCTCAATCACCGCCGCGCTGGTGTTGGTGCTGAAGTCCAGCCGGAAACCCGGATATCCCTCCATTCGCCCGCTGGATTTATTGGTGAAATAAAGCGTGTACAGCGTGTCGAAGGGCAAATCATAAGCACTGTAACCAGTGGCGGCCCCCACGGCAAACAGCGCGCTGTTGATAAAGGTGGTGGCCGCCACCTGGGGGCTGACGGTGAGATAGGTGGTGTCGCTGTTGTTCTCAAACACCGCCTGCTGGCCCCAAAGCTGGCTGGCAACCATCACGCCTGCCAGCAGCCCGGCGGCGCGCGACTTCATGGTGACGAAACTTCTGCGCATGACCCAAAAAGGTTAACGTGACTGCACCTGTTGCTCGATGTATTGAATGCTCAAGATGCTCGGAAAAACCACCGGCGCGTTGGTGGTGCCATCAAACGCGCCCCATACCCCCGTCCGGCTGGCGCTGGCCTCATCAAAGAAAGTGTCGTCGTTCAAAAACGCCGGCAGCAACGTGGTGAACGAAATGGCCGCCGGTCCGGACAGCGTGCCGGGACCGGCCTGTACCGTGGAGCCGTTCAACGCGTCATTGGAGGTGAAGGTCACTGTCCGATCAATCAACACCGGCGCGGGCACACCAGCAGACACCCCCAGGTCGGCCGCCGTGAACAAAATGTCGGGCGTGGTCACCGTCCGGGCCACATACTGCGGGTAAGCCACATAGTTGGTAATCACCAGATCGGTGTAATAATGGGTGTACGGCACCAATTGCTGCCCCAGCAACGAGTCATAGTCCACCCGCCGGAAGGTGATCTTCTCTATGCCCGGCCGCAGGCCGGTGGTTTGTATGGTGTTGGTCCCGGTGCCGCCCCAGAAATTGGTTTGCAAGGTGGCATTGGTCGGCCACCAAATCATGTACCCCCCGCCGGTGCCCGCGCCAAACGAATTGGTCACCCCCGCCGCCAAGTTCTCCACCGCAAAGTTGTGGTAACGATAGAGATAGCGCAATCCCCCCACATCATCGCGGGTCAACCCCGTATAGTATTGTCCCAAGGTGGCACTCTTTGAAGCCACCGCCGTGTAAGATAGCGCCAGCGGATCCGTCACAAACTCGATGGCATCCGCATAATTCCCCGGGGTCAGCGGCTCCAACACCTGATAGGAATAGGCCGTGCCATTCACCAGCCGCGTGGGCACCCACGTCACCGGGTCAAAATTGCGCTGAATCACCAAGTAGTTGGTGACGGTGGTGTTGCCCACCGTCTGAAGCTGCCGGGCCCGCAAACAAAAGGCATAGCGCTCCGGCTCCGCCAGCCCCAAAATCTCCACCAGCGTCTCCAGCGCCGCGGACTTCAAATCATACATGTACAAGGCCTGCGCCTGATAGTTCACCCGCTTGGAATCCAAGGGAAACTCCGCCAGATTCGAGCTTAAATTGGAGACCGGAGGCAGTGCATTCAGGATGGCAATCGCCTTCTCCACCTCGTCCACGCCCCGCTGGCCAAAGTACAGCAAAAAACTGCGGTCAAAGGCGTAGGTGATGACCGGCACATTCCACCGATACCCCTCCCCCAGTCCCATCGGACCGCCAATGTCACCCGCCAGTTGATACCCAATGGGCCCGGTCTGCCAAGTGTCCCAAATGCCCAACAGGGAGAAGGCGCGGGCAGGGGAGGCCGTCATCATCGCCAGCCCCACCGCCAACCCAATTGCACTCAATCGTTTCATAACCTGTGCTTCCAAATCTTGGCCTCAACGCAGCCGCAACACCCGGTAAAACGCGCTCGATCCCGGCCCCGAAACCGCCACCGAGTCCGTATTCGTGGCCGCCAGCCTTGGCGCGCCATAGTCACTCCACGCCCCCAGACGATCCGCCATCTGCACCTGATACACCTGGCCGGGCTGCGTGTTCCAATTCAGCCGGTACCCCTGCGGCGAGGAGCTGATGCTCAGTTTGAGCACGCTCTGCGGATCCCGCGGATCCGTGCCGGCCAAAAATTCCTGCAAATTCGATACCCCATCCCCATCGCTGTCCACCTGCCCCCCGGGCCAGGCGGCCGGATTCGGCCCCCAGTACCGGGCCTGCCAGTCATCCGGCAATCCATCATAATTCTCATCCGCCCCCCACGTCACCCCGGTGGCCAGGGTGGACGGCGGGGAAACCCGCCCATCGGCCAGCCGGTACGCCAGCCGCACGGTGTGCTGGCTGGCCGGCGCCAGGTTGATGAGCGTGTACAGGTTGCTGGTCACCACCACGGGCGTGGTGGACCCGTCCACATACAGCTCATACGCGGTCACCGGCATGCCTTCAAGGGCCGGCCAGGCCACACTCAACCGGCTCTGGCTCAGCGCCGTAATGTATGGCGCCGGCGGCGCCACCAGCGGCGCCTGCACCGCATCATACCGCCGCGCCCGCAAATCAAAGCTCGTGCTCAGGTTCACATAGGTGGTCCAGACCACCAGAAACTGATCCCGCCCGTTGCTCGCCGCCACCGGATGCAACTGCTGATTGAGCGTCAAGTCATTGAACCGGATTTCTCCGCCCAACAACGCCCCCGCCGCCCCCACAAACTGCCCATAAACCCCCTCGCGCGAGCCGTCCTGCCCCAAACTCGTCCAGACCACCAGCGCCTCATCCCCCACCGTGGCCACCGAAGGCACGTATTGATCTCCGTAGGTGAAGGTGTTGATGCGGAAGGGATTGCGCTGCACGGCCTTGCCCAGCGCGTTAAAGGTCAGCCCAAACACGTCCCAACTGTTCTCCGGCGCGTAAAAATCGGCATCCCGTAATTGGGCCGAGCGCTGCCCCCACACGACGATGTAACCGCCATTGGCCAGCGGCGCAATGGCCGGATTGGCGCAGATGTTGGTCGTGGTGCTGAGAGCCACCTCCCCGCCCACCGGCACGCCTTGAGCCGTGAAAAGCTGCCCAAAAATGCCCGCCCGCACGTTGTCGCCCGAAGTCTGGTGCTCGGAAACCCAGACCACCACAAAATTGCCGCCCGTCAGAGCCGCCACCGCCGGGGTGCGCTGATTCAGGTAAGAGCTGGTGCTCACCTTGAATTCGCCCCCCAGGGGCGCGCCAGTGGGGCTGAAACGCCGGGCATAAACGCCCTGGTAACTGCCATCCTGATCAAAACTGCCCCAGGTAATGACCACATTCCCATCAGCCAGCACCGCCACCGCCGGATTGATTTGATCCGCCGCCGTGGTGGTGTTCACCAGCACATCGCTGGTAATCAACGTGCCATTGGTGGCAATAAAAGTGGCATACACATCCCACGAGCCGCTCTGGTTGCCCTGCCATACCACCACCGCCCCGCCGTCCTTCAACAGCGCCACCCGCGGCCGGCTTTGCTCCCGCGCCCCCTGTTGATTCACGCGAAAAGAACCGTAAATACCCACGGCGCCCGGCCCCAGGCGTTGCGCCACGATGGCCGTGTCCTGGCCATCGGTCATGTTGTCCTGCCAGACCAGATAGCCGCCGTTGCCTCCCAGCGCCACCGCGGGCATCACCTGGTCGCCCGCCAGCGCACCCACCGGAGCGTACTCCGGTCCTGCCGGCCCATAGGAACTTTGGCCCCAGGCCACGACGGCACACCACACCGTCAGGCCCGCCAGTGCGAGCCTTTCACACACGCGTACCATTGCTGACATATCGTTCTTTCCTTCTACCAATCCAGCGTGCTTTTGCAAATCTTATTGTGCCCCGCCCGGCACCTTTTTTGCCCAACGCCTGCCCCTTCAAAACAGCTCCCCCTGCGCCTGCCCGCCTGCCCCCAGCTCCCGCAGAAGCGAATGGAAGCCCCAGCGCGCGTAAAGTTCACGCAGGCGGCGCACATCCCGCCGCCCGGGCCGCAGGGCTTCCAATTCCACCCGCCCCGGCAGCCGGTCATTAAGCCGGATCAGCCGTTGATTACGGCGCACCACCGCCTCGGCCGCCCGCAGGGCCGCGCGCAGGGTGTCGTTGTTCAGGTCGTTCAGGTGCTCGTAAATCGCATTTATCGTGCCAAATTGCTGCAATAATTTGGCAGCAGTCTTCGGCCCCACCCCCACCACACCCCCGATGTTGTCCACGCTGTCCCCTATCAGGCTCAGCCAGTCCACCACTTGGGCCGGTTGCACCCCCGTCTTTTCCACCACCCGCTCCGGCGTCCACAAGGTCTCCGCCTCATCATTGGGATTCCACAGCGCCACCTGGGGGCCAACCAGTTGCATGAAGTCCTTGTCCGGGCTGGCAATGATGACCGCCGCCCCCTGCTCCACCGCCTGCCGCGCCGCGGTGGCTATCCAATCATCCGCCTCCACACCCTCCTGGCAGAAGCTCGACAAGCCGGAGGCCTCCAGCCACTGTTGGATGCCCTCCATCTGCCGGCTCAACGGCTCGGGCATCGGCGGGCGCTGGGCCTTGTACTCCGGCAGCGCCTCCAACCGCTCGGCCGCCATGCCGCCATCCCAGGCCACCTGAAAAAATTCCGGCTGCCATTGGGACTGGAGCTTGCCCAAGGTTTTGATGAAGCCAAAAATGGCGTTGGTGGGCGTGCCATCCGGCGCGCTCAGATGGCGGATGGCGTGAAAGGCGCGGTAGGCAAAAGCATGGCCATCCACCAGCAACAGGCGTTTGTGTTTGGGCAACATACGGCAGTCCCGCGCCGCGCCAATTAAAAAGCCCCGCAGCAAGGTTGCGGGGCTGGCCCAAAAAACCGGCCTTTACGGCCGCACCGCCGGCACCCCCGACGGGGCGGGCGTCGCCGGCGTCACCGGCACCAGCGGCTTCTGCGGCGGGATGTTGTTGGCCGCAAACGGCATTTCCTCGTCCGAGTGCAGCCGGTTGCCCGCCGGATCAATCAAGGTGGGCGTCACAAAAATCGCCAGGTTTTTCTTCGTCGTCTTGGACGACTCATTGCGGAAGAACCGCCCGAAGAGCGGCAAATCTCCCAGCACCGGCACCTTGTCCTTGATCTTCTGCACATCCTCGGAAATGAGACCGCCCAGCACCACCGTCTGGCCGTCCCACACCACGCATGAGGTCACCACCTGGCGCAGGCGGAACTTCGGCAGCGGGGTGGGCGTAATGATCGGCGCCGCCGCCCCCGCCCCGCCCACCGATTGAATGGTGGCCACAAACGCACCCGGGTCGTCGTACCCCAGAAACTCCTTCAAAGTGGGGATCAACGTGAGCTGAATGGTGTAACCGTCCGCCGAGACCGACGGCACCACGTCAAGGGTGGGACCCACTTCCATCGGCTCGGTGATGGGCTGCACAATGGAGCCAATGCCGCCGCCCGTGCCCACACCGCCCACGCCGCCCACTCCGCCGTAGTAACCGCCGCCGCTGGTTTGATCCAGGCCCAAATCCGTCACCACGTATTTAATGTCCACCGCCTTGATCTGCGCTTGACGCCCGCTCAGCGTGGTGATCTTCGGGCAGGCCAGCAAGTCCACGCCGCTGCGGTTCTCAATGGCGCGCAAGACCACCCGGAACTGCGGATCAGTCAAAATGCCCGTAAACGTGGCCAGCGGCAGCCCCACCGGCGTCAAACCGCCTGTCAGCTTGTTATCCGTCGCCGCCGGCGGCTGCGCCCCCGGCCCCGTCAGCGTCGTCCCGGCCGGCCCCGGCCCGGGGAACACACCATTGCCGCCCGGCAGGCCCGGCACCGGCTGGCCCGGTGTCGGCCCCAACGAAGGCATGGTGCCGGTGGTGGCGTCAATCTTGCCGCTGTTCATGCGCACGTTGCCCAGCCACCAGTCAAAGCCCAGCGCCCGGCTGTCATCCTGCGTAAACTCCGCAATACGCGCCTCGATGGTCAACTGCTGCGGCGCCATGTTGAGCACTTCAATCGCCTGCTCCACAATGTCCAGATCCTGCAGGCTGGCCCGCACCATCAACAAACCCGTGCGGTCATTGAAGAAAAACGCCTTGGGCGGATCCATCGTCAACCCGTGCGCCTCAAAGAACGCCCGCACCGTGCCGCCCAACGCCGTCGAGTTGGTGGCCGTCAACCAGGGAATGCCCCCGCCGCCACCGCCCGCCTGCCCGGCCCCGCCGCCCCCGCGGCCACCGCCGCCGGCAATGTCCACCGCCGCGTAGGTGGATTCCCCGCCGCCACCGTAGCCGCCGCCACAGCCGCCATAACCACCGCCATAACCGCCATAGCCTCCATACCCACCTCGGCCACCATAGCCACCGTACCCGCCGTAGCCACCCCCGCGGCCACCATAGCCACCATAACCGCCCCGGCCATAACCACCATAACCACCGTAACCGCCACCGCCGCCGCCCACGCCAAAGCTCATGCTCATGACCCCCTGCAAGCCTTGGTAGAACGTGTTGGCATCCACCTTGAACACCCGCGTGTACAGCGTCTCCGGCTCGTTGACCCGCAGTGAAATCACCACCGCATAATCTTCAATGCTGTACTTGATCTTGGGCATCGCCGCCTTCTGCAACACCTCCAGCACGTCAATCAACTTCATGTCCGTCAACGCCGGATTGATCCGGATCTGGATGTCCCGGATGTTCACCGGCTCCTGCGGCTCCGCCGGCACGGCAATCGGCTGCCCTGTCGCCGGATCAATCGCCGCCGGCGCCGCACTGGGCGGCGGCGGCGGATCCACATTCTCGCTCAGGAAGAAATTGACCCCCTTCTTGTCCGGGTCCCGTTTCTTGGCCTCGTCGGAAAGATTCTTGACCACATCCTCCAGCCGCAGCCCGTCATAGAAAACCTCTTCCAGCCGGATTTTCTCCAGTTTCTCCTTGATCATCTGCCGCCCCTTGGAGGTGTGCACCCGGGTGTCGCGCGCATAGGGATTGGGCACCGGCAACGTGTTCACCCGCGCCATCGGGCTGATCCACTTGTTTTCCACCTCCACAAAATTATTGGCGCTGTCGTACTCGCGCACCCGCGAGGCCCGCGCAAACTTGGCCTCCGCCACCAGGCGCAGGTAATGGAAGGCCGCCTTGTTCTCCGGGTCCAGCCGGGCCGCCTCGCGCAGCCGGGCCTCGGCTTCATCCAACCGGCCCACTTCGTACAGCAGCTTGCCGTCCTGCACCATGATGTCCACCTGCTCGCGCAGTTTCTCGATCTCCGGCAGCACCTTGTCGGTGATTTCCTTGCTCGGCGAGGTGCGCCGGTGCTCGGCCAGCAACCGCTGGTTTTCCTCCATCAGCTTGGGCAGTTGCGGATGCCGCGGCGCCACGGTGAAGGCCCGCGTCAACTGCGCCTCGGCATCGCCGTACCGGCCCCACTTCTGGGCCTCCTTGGCCAGCTCGATGCGGCAGGCCACCAGCCCGTTGACCACCTGCGTGTTTTCCGCGTCCACCGTCGGCCCGATGCGCTTGCAAAGATCCAGCGCGTCCTCATACAGTTTGACCGCCGTGTTCCAGTCCTTGCGCTGTTGGGCCGCCTGGGCGTCGGCCAGCTTCTTGCGCATGAGGATGGCCTGCTCCTGGCGGCGCACCGCTTCCTCCACCACCGCCTGATCCGCGGCGGTCTGGGCGCACACCCTCCCCGCATCAGCAGCCAGCCACACCACACCCATCACCGACGCGGCCAGCGCCGTCCTCATGAATCCATTTCTTAAGGCAGCCACAACCATAAACAGTTACGTTTAATTCGCTTTCCCGTATTTCAGAATCGTTCGTTTGGTGGACGATTTGGCGGACAGTATCACCGCGTCCGGCTTGATTTCAACAGAATAATCCTCCCCGCCAAAGGAAACGGTGTCGCCGTCCCGCAATTTGTTGAAGCTCAGCCCTTCCACATCGTATTTCAGATCGGCCATGTAGGCATCATTCCGCATGAACGGACGATCCTTGGCAATGGTCACCGTCTCCCGCGTCTCCGACAAGCGCTCCGTCAGCTCCAGCACCAGCGCCTCCGGATTGTCCGCCGGCCCCTTGACCTCCTTCAGCGTGAAGAAGTCGGTCTTGGGCGAGTTGGTGGAGATGTAGCGCTTGACCATCTTGCGCTCGGCCGGAATCAACGACGCCTCCCGCACCACCCCCACATGGTACGACGTGCCCGACACCCCTTCCAGGCTGATGATCGTGCGCAACGGCGTGATGCTCGCCACCACCGCCGCCCCCGGCCCCACCTCGGTGCCCGTCACCACCTTGATGCGCGTGCCATCCGGCCGCTCCTGCCAGAGCACCGGATTCAAGACGTTGTGCGGCCCGCTCAAGGTCAGCTTGGTGGGCTGCTTGGCCCGCGTCAACGCCGCCTCATACGCCGCCAGATTCAACGGTGTGTAGGCCCGTTTCTTGGCTTGAATGCCCGCCCGCTTGTCCTCCAAAAACTTGCGCTCCCCTTCAATCCGAAACAGCATGTAGGCCACCACCGCCGCCAGCCCCACCAGCACGGCGCTGAAGATGATCTTTTCGTAGTGCTTCTTGAGAAATTCCATGCGTCAGCCCTCAATTCCGCGCCGCAGGCGCCCCATACAACACGATGGACTCGATGTACAACGTCACCCGGAAGGGTTTCTCATTCAGAATCGTCACCAGCCCCGGACGGTTGGTGCGTCCCCCCCCCGCGCCGGCCATGCCCGGAAAGCCCCCCGGAAAACCCGCCGCCGCCAGCACCGCCTGCGGCTGGTGCAATTCCAGCAAATCCTTCATCCCCCCCGGCTCCACCGCCCCACGGCCACCCCGCCCGCCGCCTCCCCCGCCACGGCCCCCCGGCCCGCGGCCCCCTCCATCCGGCGGAAACTGCCCGCCCGGCTGGCGGCCACCCCCTGGCTGGGGTTGATAACCCGGCGGCACTGCACCCCCACCTCCGCCACCGCCCGGCAGCGTGCGCGGCGGCAGAAAGGTGCGCGGCGGCCGGATGCCCGGCGGCGGGAATCCCGGCGGCGGACTGCCCGGGGGCGGGATCATCCCCGGATCAAACACCGGCGGCGCATCCAGCGGCACTGCCTCCACTTCCACGGCCTTGACCAAAAATCCATGCGGGGAATTGGCAAAACCCTCCATCACCGCCGCCAGCTCGCCACTGAAACAACGGAACGTCAGCCGGTACGGATAGACGGCCCCCAGCCGGTTGGTGCGGATGTTTTCATCCGTCAATTCCGCCGTCGAAACGGCGGGATTGTCATCGTCCACTCCCGCCCGCGCCCGGGCCACACTTTCCAGCCGGTTGATCTTGGCCTCGAACAAAATCTCGCAAAACTTTTGAATCTCGGCCATCTGATGCGACATCGTGCGCATGCCGCCCAGCGAGAAATTCAACTGGTGGGCCTGCCCTTGGAATCCATAATAAAACTGGGGCGGCAATATCACCCCGGCCTTTTTGGCGCTGGCGTTGAGCTGCGCCACCATATTGTCCAGCGCCGTCTTGAACTGCTGCGGATTGTTGTACAACGTGGCCTTCACCGGCGTGAACAAGGGCCGCCCGTCCGCCATGAACCTCCGCAGCCGGTTCACATCCCCCCGCATCGCGTTCAGGTTTTCCTGGCTGGGGAAGGGATTCATGTCGTAGTACCCCTTGAGCGTGTGCCACTGCTGCTCCAGCTCCTCGGTGGCCAGCCGGTCCCGGTTGAGTTTGCCAATCAAATTCACCACCGCCAGGACGATCAACACCACGGCCACCGCCGCGCCAATCACAAAAAACAGATTGCGTTTGACCCACTGCATACTCAGAAGGGAATCGGGCGTTTCAGCTTGACCAGCAGCTCGGTCTGAAAGGTGTTGCTGGACACGGTGATGGTGCTCTTGAAGGCCGTCGCGTTGGTGGCGGCCGGGTTGGTGTCAAACCATTGCGGATGATTCTGCAACTGCTTCAGAAATTCGTAGGCCACCGTCGTGTTGCCCGCCGGATCCACCGGCGTCATGTCCACCGCCCGGATTTTCAGCGTCAAATGCGTGATGCTCACCTCCGCCGGCACCGCGTTGGACATGCTGGCCATCACCGCCTCCTTGTTCAGCACCTCCCCCGTCACCGGATCATGTATCGGCGCCACCGGTGTCGGCTGCCCGCCCACGATGGATTCCCACGACCGCAACCCCCGCCGCCGCGGCCCGCCCACCGGCGCGGCCAGCGTCGTCTGATGCCCGGTGGAGGTGTCCCCCAGCGAAATGTCCTCGATCCAGATGCCCGTGTCTTGCTTGAGCGCCTGCCGCGTCGCCGCCTCGGTGGCCACCAGACACTCCCGCAACACCCCCAGCAAATCCGCCCAGTACGTCCGCATCTCCAGCCAGCCCTTCATGATGTCCGCATCCTCCACCAGCTCGCGCAGCACCCGCTTCTCCTGCTCGATGTTGTTCTGCGCCGCGCTCAAGGGCTGGATGTCCACCGTCAGCTTGTCAATCGTGTCGCGCTTGACATCCACTATCTTCTGCTGCAGCACCCCCACCGCCAGAAACACCAGCGCCAGACTGAACAGCGCCGCCAGAATAAACGGTTTCTTGCGGCTGAACTCCTCCATCGCCTGCGAGCTGCGCGGCATCAAATTCATCTCCACCGGGCAGTGCGCCAAATTCCGCAGGCCCAACCCCACCTGCTCGCCCATGGTGTGCGCCACCTTTTGCAGCTCCTCCAGGTTCACCCCCGGATCAATGGCAATGTTGCGCAACGGGTTGAAGTAATCCACCTGCCCCGGCTCCCGCAGATTCAGTTTCTCGGCAAAAAACTGCGCCACATACGGCATCACCGAGACCCCCCCCGACAACAGCAGCCGGTCCGGCGCCGACCCGCCCTGATTCTGCTTGTAGTAATTGATGGTCTGGTTCATCTGGATGTGCAGGCGGGTCATCACCTGCCGCGCAATCTTGCTGATCGCCGCCGCCTGCGGATCCTCCGGCTCCTCATAGGCGCCGCCCAGACTCACAAAGCCCTTCTCCACCTTCAGCCGCTCCGCCTCGTCAAATCGCAGCCGGAATTCATTGGCAAACTCCTGCGTAATCATGTTGCCGCCAATGTTGATGCTGCGGGCAAACACCTTCCCCTTCTCGAAAAACAGCAGGTTGCTCGTGCGCGCCCCAATGTCCAGCAGCATCGTGCAGCCGGCCAGATCACTGTAATTGAAGCGGAACGCGTTGATCAGCGCCGCCGGCGACACGTCCACCACCTGCAGCCGCAGCCCCGCGCTCTCGATGATCCGGTGCAGCCCCTCCGCAATGTCCGTCTTCAGCGCCACCAGCAGCACCTCCAGCTCCCCGCTCCCTGTCGTGCCCAGAATCTGGTAGTCCCAAACCACCTCCTCCAGCGGGAATGGCACGTTCTGCTGCGCCTCGTATTTGACAATCTGCTCCACCTTCGCCGCGTCCACCGGCGGCAGCTTGACGAAGCGGGAAAACACGTGAAAACCGGGCGCGCACAGGTTGACGTGCTTGGCGGTGAACTTGCCGCTCCCCAGCAGCTCCTGCAGGGCCGTCAGCGTCGCCGTCTCGCGGGTGGATTCCTGCGAGCCTTGCAACCCCAAATTGGCCGTCGCAAACTGCCGCAGGCGCAGGCCGCCCTCTTCGTTCAAGTCAAACTCGGCCAGTTTGAGTGTGTTCGCCCCGCAATCAATTGCGAGAAATGATTTTGCTTTCAGCATTCCATCACGCCACCCGGCATCTGCCGGGCCACCGCCTGCCCGTCCCCAACGGCCAAGGCTCGCAGTCGTTAATGCAATTTTGCCCCATGGTCAATGACAAACAGCCGGCCCCACGCCGTGCCTCCACGGCCGGGCCGCACCCCATTGTCTCATGCCATGCACCGTTCTTTTTACACTTTTCCCCGAAAATAGGAAATGGTTTTTTCCAATCCCTCGCGCAAATTCACCCGCGGCTCCCACCCCAGCCACCGCCGCGCCCGCGTGATGTCCGGCTGCCGCTGCTTCGGGTCATCCGCCGGCAGCGGCTTGAACACCAGCCGGCTCCGCGAGCCGGTCAGCCGCAGGATCTCCCGCGCAAATTCCAATACCGTAATCTCATGCGGATTGCCAATGTTCACCGGCTCCGCATGCTCGCTCATCATCAGCCGGTAAATGCCCTCGATCAAGTCACTGCAATAGCAAAAGCTCCGCGTCTGCGTCCCCTGCCCAAACACCGTCAGCGGTTTGCCTTGCAACGCCTGGCTGATGAACGCCGGCACCACCCGCCCGTCGTTCATCCGCATCCGCGGGCCATACGTGTTGAAAATCCGCACTATCCGCGTCTCCACCCCATGCTCCCGGTGATACGCCATGGTCATGGCCTCGGCGAAACGCTTGCTCTCGTCATAACACCCCCGCAACCCCACGGGGTTCACATTGCCCCAATAGTCTTCCGTCTGGGGATGCACCAGCGGATCGCCATAGATTTCCGAAGTGCTGGCCAGCAGGAAGCGTGCCCCTTTGGCCTTCGCCAGCCCCAGCGCCTTGTGCGTCCCCAACGACCCCACCTTCAACGTCTGGATCGGCAGCTCCAAATAGTCCACCGGACTGGCCGGCGAGGCAAAATGCCAGACATAATCCACCGGCTCATGCAAAAACAGGTACTCGGTCACGTCCTGCTTGATGAACCGAAACCGCTCATGCCCCGCCAAGTGGGCAATATTTTCCACCGTCCCGGTTACCAGATTATCAATGGCGATTACTTTATGACCTTTGGCCAGAAGGTAATCCACCAGATGCGACCCCAGAAATCCCGCCCCCCCGGTCACCACCGACACCGGTGGCTCCGCCCCGCTCACCCTGCTGCGGCCCCGCTGTTTGGACGCTGCTTTTCCCATATTGAAAGACGCAAAAAATCCCGTACGCCGTCCCGCCTGTCAATGTTATTCCCCCGCGCCCCCACGCCCCCTCTTAACGGCGGCGCTTCCCCCCTGCCATCCTCCAGCCCCAAATCCCGCCCGGCCCACCCTCAAACTTTGAAATAATCAGGCTCGTTGCCCGGCTTCCATTTAATGTTGCACCCCAGGCTGGGCTTCTGCACTGCCGGCGGGGCCTGCCCCGCCAGGGCCGCCTCCAGCGCCACCCGCAAATCCCTCCCCGTCACCGGTAACGGCTGCTCCACCCGCGGCCGGCTGTCGTCAAACTGCCCCCGGTAAAACAGCCGCCGCTGACGGTCAAACACAAAGAAATCCGGCGTGCACGCCGCCCGATACGCCTTGGCCACCGCCTGGGTTTCATCAAACAGGTAGGGAAACGTGTAACCCACCGCCTGCACTTCCTCCGCCATCCGCGCCGGGCTGTCCTCGGGATAGGCCTGGACATCGTTGGCATTGATGCCCACCGCCGCCACCCCGCGCGGCTGAAACTCCCGCACCAGCGCCGCCAGCTCCCGCCGGATATGTTTTACATAGGGGCAATGATTACATAAAAACATGACCAGCAGCACTGGCGCCCCGGCAAAATCGCTCAGCGTATAAACCCGCCCCACCGGATCCGGCAACCGAAAATCCGGCGCCGGCGTCCCCAGCTCCAACATCGTCGAATACGTCTTGGCCATGGACTTAACATGACGCGGAATCACCCCCTTGCCAAATGGAGAAACCGCCCCGCCGGCAACCCACCCGCACGGCCCCCTCCAGCATCCAGCAGCGACCGTAGAATACACCCACCCCATCGCCCCGCGCGCAGCCTTCTACAGCGAAGAAAGTTGGCGGCACCCCATTTCTTCGGTAAGCTTTCGGTAATGTCGCGTCATGCCTTGCATACCGTCCCGCGGCCTGCGCTCTTCGCCCTGATTTTCCTCATGGCGACCGCCGCCGCTTGGACCGCCCCCGGCGAAGCCGGCCTGCCGCCCGGCCTGCCCCCGGGCGTCCTAAGTCTCATGGGTGTCTTGCGCCAAAAGGCCGCACCCGTGGAGCGCCAGCTCGCCCAGGCCCTGCAAAAGGAGGATTTCGAGCGCGCCGAAAAACTCTGCCGCCAGCTCACCAACGATTTGCCCTTCTATTCCCACGGTTTTTACAATCTGGGCTGCCTGCGCGCCCGGGCGGGCCAGACCAATGAAGCCTTTGCCCTGCTCGAAGCCGCCGTCGAGCGCGGCTTCAACGATGCGGCCCACATCGAGCGCGACCCGGACTGGGAAAACATCCGCCGCGCCCCCCGCTTCCAAACCGTATTGGATCGCGCCCGCCGCACCCGCCCCCTCCTGGCCTGGTACCGCCCCGCCCCCGCCGCACCGTCCAACGGCGTGGCCTGGGTGAGCGATGCCAACACCATCGCCGCCCAATCCGGCCTTTTCCGCGCCGATTTCAAGCTCGATCCTGCCGCCGTTACCAACCTCCCCGTTACTCAGTGGAAACACGAGGCGGGCGACCTCCTCCGCCAATGGTGGGCCGACGGCACCGCCGCCGGCCACGCCGGGGATTTGTACGACAACCGCGACGGCGACCATTCCAACCTGCCCCGCGATTTGTTTCCCCAGTTGACGTATGTGGAATACGCGCCCGAGGCCAAAGCGCTGGAGCTGCACTGGGGCATCACCGCCCAGCTCGTCCTGCAGGGTGGCGTGGTCATCGGCAACGCCTCCGTGGCCTCGGTCATCGGCCCCTTCTGGCGCAGCATGACCCGCGCCGCCTACACCTCCCCCGGCCCCCTGAGCCTGCTGCCCATGCAATACTTCGGCAACCAAATCTACTTTTACCCCAGCCACCAGGATTATCAGCCGGGACACAACGGCAAGCTCCCCGACGGCCGCCAGGGCGGCTATGGCGACGTCTTCCCGGCCAACACCCCTTATGTCATCACCTCCCTGGGCTCCAGCGGCTCAGACCAACCCTTCCTCCAGGCCGTGGCCGCCACCCTGGCCGCCTTCCGTCCCGAGGTCAAACAAGCCCTCACCTCCCGCGCCCTCATTGCCCCCACCATCCAATACATTTTGCGGCGCAGCCTCACCACGGTGAGCCACCGCGAAGATTACCTCAGCGGCAAGGCCCATCCGCCCGTCTTCGATGCCCGGCACCTCGACCCCAAACGCATGGTCTCGCTGGCCCATGAGCTGCGCCCCGACACCCTGCCACCCGTCATCATCCTGCGTGTGGAAAGTGAGGACCGACCCCTTCCAGGCCGCGATTTCTTTGAACCCGTGGACAGTGAGGAGCTTTTCACCACCGCCGCCGCCATCGCCCGCGTGATGCGCTCCACCCAGTTGCGCCGCGCCCTCCGCGTCAATGCCTCCGGCAGCCGCGATGTCAGCCAGCGCCCCCTGCGCTTTCATTGGGTGCTCCTGCAGGGCGACCCCCGCAAAGTCCGTATCCGTCCCCTGGACGACACCGGCAGCCGGGCCGAAATCCAGGTCGAATGGCACCCGCGCTTCCCCATCCCCGGCCCCCCCGGCATGGCCGCCAACCGCGTGGACATCGGCGTTTTTGCCGACAACGGCGTGCACTTCTCCGCCCCCGCCTTCATCACCTGGTACTGCCCGGATAACCAGGAGCGCATCTATGACGCCGAAGGCCGCATCCGCTCCGTCACCTACTCCGGCGAGTTTGAGCCGGGCAACTACGCCGACCCCATGATCGTGCCCGTCCGCTCCTGGCGGGACGAATACCACTATGACCCCCAAGGCAAATTGACAGGCTGGACCCGCTGGCGCGGAGGTGTCAGTGAGGAATTCACCGCCAATGGTGAATTGATCCTGAAAAAAGATGCAGCCGGCCTGCCCTTGGAAACCCGCCGGGTCCGCTACACCCTGCGCCCACGCCCCAACCTCCCCCCCGCCATCGAGCAACAAATCATCGAACCCGGCGCCGTCGCTCCCCCCACCAACTTGACCACCCGCCCGCTGCTCTCCGTCCCCCTCACGCCGTAAGCCACGGGAGCCGATGCCGCTGAATGTGCAATGGCGCCTCGCCCCGCGCATGCAACGTGATGGTCAGAAATCCACCATCCTTGAACAACTGCGTCCCGGCAATCGAAGGACACAACACCACCTTGAACGGCCGCCAGTCTCGCGCCCGCCGCAGCGCCGCGCTCAAGCGGCGCGGCACATTCCCAAGACGCCGCAGCTCCGGCATCCCCGCCAGCCAGCCGCTGGCCTTGAACACCACCGGCGTGTGGAGATGGCCGATGACGGTCTGCTCAATTTGATTTAACCGTGCCGCCACCGCCGGCTCCTCCAACAAATACGGCAGCGCTGTCGGATCGTGGCAGAACAACACCACCCGCTCCCCGGCATGCAAACCCCGGAATCCCGCCCGAATGGCCTCCCCATGCTCCGCCCGCCACGCCTCCCATTGCGGCATCTCCTCCGCCAAACCCTCGCGCCCGTACACCGGCAGCGCCAGCAGCGTGGACGTAATCCCCATCAACACATAACGCCCCAGGCGCACCTCCCAATACGGCTGCAATTTCAGCCCCCCCACCGCCCGCCGGAAACTCTCCGCCCGCAACCCGCCCAAATCCCCGCCCAGCCGCCGCTTGCCCAGCTCGTGATCCCCAATCGTCGCCGCAAACCGCTCCCCGGCGTGGGCGCGCAAACGCCCCAGGCATTGCGAGGCACTCTCGAAAGCCCCCTCCTCCATCACCCCCAAAAATGCCGAATCACACGAATAATCGCCGTTGACGATCAGCCAGTCCGCCGGCGGCGCCAGATGCAAAAACTGCTCCAACTGCACATAATGCGCCGTCAAATCGGCCATCCACACCCAACGGTAATACGCCCGCACATACCACCGCATCCACCACGGCTCCAGCCCCCGGCTTTCGTAACCGCGCCGGCGGCGCTCGGTGGGGCCGGCGTAGTGAAAATCGCTCGCCACCAGGATTCTTATGCTCTCGCCCATCTTCCCTTTGCGCCCGAACTTTCCCCAAACCCGGCGCCCCACCGCAAGGCAATTCGTCAAGCGCGCCAACCCCAGCCCCGCCCAAGCCAACTCCCTCCGGAAGGTATTAACCACTAAGACGGATACTCACCATTTTTACACATCCGCCTGCGACTCTCCCGTTTTGCATTTTTCACTTTGCACTTTGCATTTCCCCCGCTGCATTTTCTCTTCGTTCTTGGGAACCGCCCGCATCCCGCGTGCGCTCCCCGAGACCCAAGATGAGCGCGTGCAAGGGGTGCTTCTTTTGCGCTGGTTGGCTGCCCGGCCCATGCCCGGAACAAAAGGCTGTGCTTTGACCAGGCGGAGTAGGAGATTGTTCTTCCCTCAGAGCCTCTCCCTGAACCATCGGCGGGTTTTTTCCCACATGGCCGGGGTGTACACGTGGCCCAAGCCGGCAAGGATCTGGTTTTCAAAATCAGCCTCAGCCCGGTAAAGACGGTAAATGGGGCGCACGGCGGCCTCAATCGCCCGGATACCCGTTACCGGCGACCCGGCATCCTTGTCCCCGGTCATGAACAACATGGGCCGGGGTGCGGCCAGGGCCACGATGGCCTCGGTGTCGAAGTGTCTTAACAGGCCGGGCACGTAGTAATAGATGCCGTGGTATTTGAGGCCTTCGGCAGCAATGAGATCCTGATAGCGGGTCAGACAGGCCACCGCCACGCCGGTTTTGGGGCGATCATCCAGGGCCATGATCCACCAGGTGCGCGTGGCCCCCATGCTGATGCCGGTCACGCCCACCCGCGCCGCATCCACTTCGGGCCGGGAGCACAAATAGTCCAGCGCCATCAAGTCGTCGCGCACCATCATCCCCCACAGCGAGCGGCCGTACCACAAATTGAATTTGCTGGCGGACAACTCCCCTGCACCGCCGCGCTCAGCGGGGCCGCCGGGACCTCGCCCGTTGCGTTCGCCAAAGCAATAAGCGTCAATGGCCAGCACCACGAAGCCCTCGCGCACCAGAGCCGGCCCGGGCGGCTCCGGCAGGGCATTGGTACGAAACAGCTCCTCCTTGCCCACGTCGTAATGCCCGCCGTGCCAATGACAATACAGGATGGCCGGTTTGCGCGCCGGCCCGCCTTTGGGCAGCAGCAGATAGCCGGGTACGGTATCGCCCGCGCCGTTGTCGAAGGCAAATCGCTCCAAGGTGTAATAGCCACGATCTTCGCTGGTCAGGGTTTGGACTGCAGGCACCTTGGGCCGGGGCGGCAAATCCCCTAAAACCGTCCAGGCGGTGGCGCGGATTTCTCGCCTTTGTTTTTCCCAAGTTTTAAGCGTGGCCGGTGCCCGAAAGGCAGGCACCGGTGGCGCCGAGGCCAGCCACCGCTGGCCGGCAGAAAGGTTGGTTTGTGCCATAAGCGGATGTAAGGGTACGACGCCGACGCATGCGAGCAAGGCAGCCCCTGCGACTCGAAGGAATTGCATACGGTTACGATAGGGCGGCTCCCGGGCCGTGCAATACTAAAACGCTGAACCTGCTGCGGGCCTCGGCAGGCTCGGGTTGCCCGGCGGGCGGTGTCCCGCAACCTGCGCACCTTAAACATCCGGCAACAGCCCGCGCAGTTGCCGCCGCTGCTTCTTGGTGGGCCGGCCCATGCCCTTGGGCCAAATCAAGATCGGCTGTTGCTCCGGCTGGCGTCGTTTTTGGTATTCTTCGGGCGGCGTCAAATCCTCCACATACTGGCGCGCGACGGCAGCTCCGACACGGCGCCCCAGCAATGCCAACACGCGCAAAGTGCGCGTGATCTCCCCCTGCTGCACTGACAACACCATCCCCGGCCGAACAGAATGGGCCGGCTTAAGCACGATGCCCTCCGATTTTACATGGCCGGCCCGGCAGGCCTCGGCCGCCAGCGTGCGCGTTTTATAGACGCGGACGGCCCACAGCCATTTGTCCAAACGCACATCGCCACCGGTTTCCATGCCCCATGTGTTAGGGGTTTTTGGAACGCAAAGCAATGCAGGAATCCACGGGTGCCAGCGCAGAGCCAGGCCCAAATAGAAAAACGTCTCCGTTCTGCAGATCAGCGATCCCCTGAAAAGACCGTGCAATAAAAAAAGAGCCGCTCATTGCGAGCGGCTCTTGGTGAGAACTTTAAGTCCTGTAACTCTTAGGCCTTGCGCCGGCGCAGATACAGCAAGCCACCCAGCCCGGCCAAGCCCAACAGGATGGTCGAAGGCTCAGGAACGACCTGCACGAGGCTGTGACTAGCAAGAGCCAAGCCCGTATTGACGTCAATCAGGTCGGCAGGCACGCCCGGCGGAACGGCGTTGGGATTGCCGGTGCGAACGACCACTGAGGGCGCGTTAATGGGGCTGAGAACGCTCGGTTTGCTCACACTGGCGCTAGCCCAAGCCGCCTGCCAGGAAGCACCGTCCGACAAACGCCAAGCACGCAGTTGCACTTCAATCAAAGAGCCACCCGGAACGCCCGGAAGCGATACTTCCATGGGTGTCAAGCGACCCGCTGCAGTGCCTGTCCGATAGACAGATACCACCCCGGCTGACTGCCACGTGCTCGGATCGGACCCGGGAGCACCATAAAACAAATCGGCTGCATAGGCGTTATTCAGCCGCGTTACCCCGTCAACATCGTAAGTAATTGCTAGGATTTGAGGGGTCGAAACTGTAAAATAATTGGCGAAGTTTACAGTCCCCTGTGCCCATGCACCCACGGCCGTTATGGCCACCATTGCCGTTGCTAGCAGTTTTTTCATAGTATTGTTTTGTTCTAAGGTTTTGTGACTTCTAAACTTCGATTAAAGGTGCTTAGGGATTGACACTGAACTGACGAACCCAAGCTCCGGGAGTAGAACTCCGCAGCCAGAAGGATTCACCAACCCTGAATGTGGGTTCCACCACCCAACCGACGTCGTCGGTAATGAAGATGTCATATCCACTGCCACCAGCGCGGAGCTTGTAAATAGCCGTGCCCTCGGGAGGAACAAAACCCAACTCAGAAGCCGTGCCCTGTTGCGGCACCTGCGAGGCGCGAATCGAGAATCCAGCCGGATAGCTGTTGGTCAGCCGACCCTGCATCACCTCACCCACAAAAGTATTCGTGAACTGTCTTGGTGAACGTATGAAGCACCCTTCCCCCGGATTGAGCGTCAGATTCGGATTGCTCCACTCGCCAGTGTCGTCAATCACCGAAATTGCAAAGCCAGTTCCTGTGTATTTGTAAACAGTCGTACCGTCGGGAGCTGACGGCATCAAGGCTGAGATCGTGTTGTTGGTGGTGTTCAGTGGGTTGGCAATCATGGAGAATCCCGCCGGGATCACCATGTTCACGTAACCCACTGTGTTAATGGAATAAACCGTCTGGGCGGCTGCGGTGGCAAGGCCCCCCGCCGCAACGGCGGCCGCGAGTAACAGTGCTTTTGTTCTCATGTTGCTACGATGTTGTTGTTTACTGTGTGCGCGATAAAATTCGCAAACTTCCGAGGCAGTGTCAACAGCTTTTTTATTTTTTTTGAACATTTTTTTATTTCACGTTTCACAGCTTGTTAAAGCGTTCCCGCCCGCCCCACCCCCGGCCAACCTCCTGCCCCTCAATGGCTTCTGCCGGAGAACCCATCCCGCAGCGGCGCCATTTTGGCCGGCATGTCCGCCGGCTGCACCGGTTTTCCCGGCCCTCATTTGGCGCCGCCCGCCAGCAGCGTCGCCAGGCGCGCCTTGCTCTCGGCAAACACGGCCTCGTGCAGCGATTGCCCGTGCGCGTCCATGGTCACCACGCACGGAAAATCCTGCACTTCAATCTCCCAAATCGCCTCCGGCGAGCCGAATTTTTCCATGAAAAACACGTTGCGCACGCCCACGATGCGCTCGGCCAGCACCTGCGCGGCGCCGCCCACCGCATGCAGATACACGCAGCCATATTCTTTGCAGGCGGCCTGCGTGCGCGGCCCCATGCCGCCCTTGCCAATGACACCGCGGATGCCGTGATCCCGCATGATCTGCCATTGGTACGGCTCCTCGCGCGCGCTGGTCGTCGGCCCCGCAGCCACCACCTTCCAGCGGCCTGCCTCGTCTTTGATCACCACCGGCCCGCAATGATAAATAATGCCGCCGCGCAGGCTCAGCCCCGGCGGCAGCGCCCCGCCCTCGTGCAAATACTTGTGCACGGCGTCGCGCCCGGTGAACAACACGCCATTGAGAGCCACCTCGTCGCCCACCTTCAGGGCGCGCACCGCTTTTTCGTCCAGGGGAGTCGTCAAGGAAATCATAAACCTGCCTGCCTTTCTATTTGCTCAATACAGCCACTGCTCAATCCGTCCATCCGCCGCCAGCTTCACGCCCTGCCGGCGGAAGGCCCAGCACATGTAACTGACACTCACAAAATACGAGGCCGGCACGCGGTTGATGGCGCAGGCCTTGACCCCCAAAAGTGTCGTTTTACCCCCAAAGCCCATCGGCCCGATCCCCAGCTCGTTGGCAATGCCCAGGATCTCCTGCTCAAACTGGTCCAGCACCGGATCCGGGTTGCGATCATCCAGCTTCCGCAGCAACTGCAGCTTGGAATGCTCATAGCCTGTCGCCCGGTCCCCGCCAATGCACACCCCCAGCACCCCCGGCCCGCAGCCCTTGCCCTGGGCCTGGAGCACGGCATCCAGCACGGCCCGCTTGCAGCCTTCCAGGTCCCGGTTGGCCTGGATGCTTTCATCGGGCAGCGAGTATTGCGCGCCCACATTCTCGCAGCCACCGCCCTTGAGCATCAGACGCACCACCACCTCCGGCTGCCGATGCTGATGAAAGTGCAGCGTCGGCGCGCCCGGCCCCAAATTGGTGCCGTCGTTCTTGCCGGTGATGGCGTCCACGGAGTTCTGCCGCAAGTACCCTTTTTTCGTGGCCTCCTTGACCGCCGCCCGCGCCGCCTCGGCAAACGCCAACTGGTCATAGCCCACCGGGCAATCCACATAAAACAACACGCTGCCGGTATCCTGGCACAGCGGCTGCGACTTGCGTTTGGCCAGCTCGATGTTCTGCTCAATGATGCGCATGGCCGAGGCGGCAATGGTGCCCTGTTTTTCCCGCTCCAGCGCCGCCATGATCGCCCGGTGCACATCCTCCGGCACTTCCGCGGAGGTGCGGCGAATCAGCTCCAACAAGGACTCTTGCAATACATTCATGACCTCACGCTAAAGGGCGCAAGCCCCCCTGTCAACCAGCGGCTCCCGCCACACCCCTCCCCGATCGCGGCCTCCACGGCGGCCGTTTCCGCGTTCTGGCCACCGCTGGCCCGCGGGGTTAGAACACCTCCGGCACGCCTTCCTCCAGAAATTTGATGTGCCGGCTCAAGCCGTTGTCGCGGGCCAGCTCCTTAAGCCAGCGGGGCGGCTCGTCCATGCTCTCGAAAGAAAGTTTGAAGGTGCCGTAGTGCATGGGAATCATCAGTTTGGCCCGCAAATCCTTGAACACCCGCAGTGCGTCATCCGGCCCCATGTGCACATGCCGGAACGATTCCGGGTAATAGGCCCCTATGGGCAGCAGCGCAATCTCCGGATGGCAGCGTTTTCCAATCTCCGTAAAGCCCTCGAAATAGGCGCTGTCGCCGGCGTGGTAAAGAGAGCGTCCCTGATGTTCAATGACAAAGCCGCCATAGCCGCGGTGATCATCGCCCAGCATCCGCGCCCCCCAGTGCCGCGCGGGCACAAAGGTAATCTTCAAATCGTTTTTGCAGAAGCTCTCCCACCATTCCAGCTCCAGCACCCGCGCAAACCGCAACCCCTCCGCCAGCCGGCCCACCCCCCACGGCATGATGCCCACCTTGGTGGGAGGCAGCTTGCGCAGGCTGGACTTGTGAAAATGATCAAAATGCGCGTGCGTGATCAGCACGAAATCCACCCGCGGCAAATCGCTGATTTTCAAACCCGCCCGCTTCAGGCGTTTCAGCACAAACAGCCAGTTGGCAAAATTGGGGTCTATCAGCAGGTTCACGTCCGTAAACTGCACCAGAAAACTGGCATGCCCAATCCACGTCAGCGCCATCTGCCCCGGCTGCAGTTTGGGAAAAGCCGGCGGCTTGTGATGCCCCACCCGCCGCGTCAGCCAGCCTTTCCACACCATTTCATGGAAAAATTTGTGCGGGCTGAAGTGCTTGGCGGGCGTCAGGTCCTTGAATGACCTGGGCAGCCGCCGCTTCTTCGTTTCGGTGGGCCTGGAAGCCGGTTTGGTCATGGCATGTTTAAGACCCGCAGTAACACCCGGCGTTCAATCTAATGCCGGGTCCGGCGGCGGGCAACGCGCATTTGCGGCCCGTCGGGGGCGCGCCCGCCTCCGGCCGGGCGTGGCTGCCGCCCGCATTCCCCGGCCCCCTGCTGAGCCGGGCAGGCGCCCCTCAGCGGGCGCCTTTCTTCAACTCTTTGCTCCAGGTATCTTTGAGCGTGATGATGCGGTTGAACACCAGCCGGCCCGGCGCGCTGTCCCCATCCAGGCAGAAATACGCCAGCCGCTCCAGTTGATACCGCTCCTCCGGCCGGGCCTGGGCCATCGCCGGCTCCAACTGCGCCTGCACCACCTGCAGCGAATCAGGATTCAGGTACTGTTTGAAGTCACCCTCGGCTGCGTCCGGCTCCGGCACGGTGAAAAGCCGGTCATACAACCGCATTTCCGCAGGCACGGCATGCGGGGCGCTCACCCAGTGAATGGCCGCCTTGACCTTGCGCCCAGCGGTGGGGCCGCCGGCCTTGCTGCCCAAATCCGCCGTGCACCGCAGCTCCACCACGCGCCCCTGGGCGTCCTTGATGACTTCCTCGCATTTAATGATGTAAGCATACTTCAACCGCACCTCGCCGCCCGGCTGGAGCCGGAAATATTTGGGCGGCGGGTTTTCCATGAAATCCTCCTGCTCAATGTACAACTCCCGGGAGAAGGGCACCTGCCGCGTGCCGGCGGCCGGATCTTCGGGATTGTTCACCGCCTCCACCATCTCCGTCTGGCCGGCGGGGTAATTGGTCAACACCACCTTCAAAGGGCGCAGCACCCCCAGCCGGCGCAGGGCCACCCGGTTGAGATCATCCCGAATGGCATGCTCCAGCACCGCCACATCTGTCAGGCCGTTGTATTTGGTGACGCCAATCATCTGGCAAAAATTGCGAATGGCCGCCGGCGTAATGCCGCGCCGCCGCAGCCCGGCCAGCGTGGGCAGGCGCGGATCATCCCAGCCGTTGACCAGCCGATCCCGCACCAGTTGCAACAGCTTGCGCTTGCTCATCACCGTGTAACTGAGATTCAGTCGCGCAAACTCGTATTGCCGCGGCCGCGGCTGGGGCACCGGCAGGTGCTCCAAAATCCAGTCGTACAACGGGCGGTGCACCTCAAATTCCAGCGTGCAGATGGAATGCGTGATCCCCTCGATGCTGTCGCTCAGACAATGCGCATAATCATACATCGGATAAATGCACCATTGATCCCCGGTATGATGATGCTCGGCATGGCGGATGCGGTACAGCACCGGATCTCGCAGCCAGATGTTGGGCGAGCTCATGTCAATCTTGGCCCGCAACGTCCGGCTCCCATCGGGAAATTCCCCGGCCTTCATGCGCTGGAACAAGTCCAGATTTTCCGCCACCGACCGGTTGCGATAGGGGCTTTCCCGGCCGGGCCGGTCCGGTGCGCCGCGGTAGGCATCCACCTCTTCCGGCGTCAAATCACACACATAAGCCAAACCTTTTTGGATGAGGATCAGCGCGTACTCGTAAAGCTGCTGAAAGTAATCCGAAGCATAAAACGGCTCCAACGCCTGCGGCTCCTCGGCCGTCTGCTTGAGCACAGAGCGCCCGGAGGTGTCCCCCTTGCGCTTGTACCCCAACACATGATCCGCCCACCCCGAGATCAGCCAGTCCACATCCGCCTGGATGGATTCCACATACTCCACCTCCTCCTTGGTGGGGTTGGTATCGTCCATGCGCAGATGGCACACGCCGCCAAACTCCCGCGCAATCCCAAAGTTCAGGCAGATGGACTTGGCATGGCCAATGTGCAGATACCCATTCGGCTCGGGCGGAAAGCGGGTTACGATCCGCTGGTGCCGTCCTGCCGCCACATCGGCCGCCACAATCTCCCGAATAAAGTCGCCCGGACCGCGCTCCGGCCCGGCCGCTGCATTGCCGTCACTCGTCATAAACGCCATAGCATCCCCAAGCCCGCCCCGAATTTCAAGCTTGCAGCGGAAGGGGAGCGGTCTTATTTATGCTACCCTGAAAGCCGGGGCCATCGGATTTCCCCTCCCCCCAGCCGGCCAGGATGGGGAGGATGGATAAGGTGACTCCGCCAGAGCAGTTTGCCATGCGCAAACACAGGCCAGAGGATGTTGTCCGCCTTGGGGAGCTGCGAGACCCAAGCCCACCCGTGGGGTGTTCTGCCCCCCGGCCAGGCCATGGGCCGCAAAGAAAACACCTTTTGCCTCCGCGGCAGGCGGCCAGGCATAACTCAAGCCCGGCAATCGTATATACTAATAGTGGGAGCCTTGTGTGGGGCAGAAGTTAAGCATTAATCGAAAGTTGACGCTGGTGCTGTGGGGAGCCAGCCTGGTCATGTTGACCAGTGGCTCCGGCATGTGGTGGTGGCACCACCACACCACCCCGCGCCGGATGGAGGCCGCCCTGGAGCCGTATGCCCAACTCCTGGGCGCCAGCCTGCCCGCGCTCGTCACCCTGCGGGCCACCAACCAAATCACCGAGCTGTTGGGCGCCTTGCGGGCCGCCCCACCGGTGCTGGAGGCCACTGTCACCGACCCGGAGGGGCAGCTCCTGGCTGTTTACCGCCAGGACGTCCAGGCACCCCCGCGGCCCCTCTGCTCCGCCACCGAAGGCATTTACCTGGCCAACGGCGAGGTGGAACTGATCCGCGCCATTCGCGTGGACGGCCAGGAAGTGGGCCGTTTGCATCTTCATTCACGCCCTCTGCTCCTGGACCGCGAAGCCCGGGGATACGCCCTTAGTCTGGTGGGCATGGGCGCCTTGTTGCTGGGGTTGACGTACTGGCAAACCCGCCAGGTCCGCCGCGCCGTGGCCCGGCCCGTCGAAGCCCTCACCGCCAAAGTGGATCACATCATCGGCCAACTGGGCCTGCAACCCGACGCCGAAACCGCTCCCAAGGACGAATTGGAACGGCTGGACGCGCACTTCGAGCAAATGCGCCTGGCCCTGGACCGCCATCAAAGTGCTCTCCAAAAAACCAACGAATTCCTCCAGGCCGTCCTGGATAATGCCGCCCACCCCATCATCAGCGTGGACGCCCAGGGCACCATCACCTCCTTCAACCCCGCCGCCGAACGCCTGCTCGGCTACCCCGCCGCGGAAGTCGTCGGCCGCCGTACCCCGCTGCTTTTCCACGATCCAGCGGAATTAAAACAACGGGCTGAAGAACTCACCACCCTGACCGGCCAGCCCGTGCCGGCCACCATGGAAGTCTTCTGGTGCCTGCCCCGGCGCGGCCAGACTGATGAACGGGAATGGACCTATCTTTGCCGCGACGGACGCCGCGTCCCCGTCTGGTTGTGTGTCTCCGCCCTGCACGATGCCCAGGGCCGGTTGCGCGGTTACGTGGGGCTGGCCGAGGACCTCACCCAGCGCAAGGCGCAAGAACTTGAGCTGCGCCGCAAAAACGAGGAAATGGAACGGTTCATTTACACCGTCTCCCATGACCTCAAAAGCCCCCTCGTCACCATCAAAGGCTTTGCCGGCGAGCTGCTTCGCGCCCTGGAGGAACGCCGCTATGAGCATCTGGCCGAGGACCTGCAGCGGGTCATGGCCGCCACAGACAAAATGAGCGAGCTCCTCAACGACCTCCTCGAGCTCTCACGCGTGGGCCGCGTTCTTTACCCGCCCACCGAAGTGCCCCTGGCCCAGGTGGCCCGCGAAGCCTTGAACCTCCTGGAAAGCCCCGTGCGCGAAAAGCGCGTCGAGGTGCTCATCCAGCCCGATTTGCCCGTGGTCCAGGGTGACCGCCGCCGCCTCTTCGAGGTGTACCTCAACCTCCTGGAAAACGCCGTCAAATTCATGGGCCCCCAACTCCGCCCCCGCATCCTCGTTGGCTGGCAGTCTCACAACGGCGAGCCGGTGTTCTTCGTGGAAGACAACGGCATCGGCGTGCCGCGCCCCTACCAGGAAACCATCTTCGGCCTGTTTAACAAACTGGATCAGGACAGCCCCGGCACCGGGCTGGGTCTGGCCATTGTGCGCCGCATCATCGAGATGCATGGCGGCCGCATCTGGGTGGAAAGCGAGGGCCGCGGACACGGCAGCCGGTTTTGCTTTACTTTGGGCCCCAAAGCCCTAAGCTTGCCCCCGCAGCCTGCTAGCAGCACAGCCATGTGTGATGAAAGCGCCAGCACTCCTCATCCTGTTGGTGGAGGATAACGCCGACCACGCCGAGCTGGTCCGCCGCAATCTTGCCCGCCACAATCCTGCCCACCGGCTGGTGCACCTCCGCGATGGGGAGACCGCCTTGGACTACCTCTTTCACCGCGGCATGTTTGCTCCGCCCAAGGCGCCCCCGCCCCCGCATTTAATTTTGCTGGATTTGCGCCTGCCCAAGCTCGATGGCCTCGAAGTCCTGCGCCAGGTCAAACAGCACCCCCACCTGCACCTCATCCCCGTCGTCGTGCTGACCACGTCCGACGCCGAGCGCGACCTCTTCCAGGCCTACGATTGCCACGCCAACAGCTACCTGGCCAAGCCGCTGGATTATGGCGCCTTTCGCGGCCTCCTGGAAACTTTTGGACGCTACTGGCTCGGCTGCAACCGCTATCCCTGGCCCGAGACCCGCGCCCCCTAGGCGTCTATGGCTTTGTTTCCAATCCAACAGGCGTCCGTTCACTACCCCGGTCTTCGGGCTGGCCGCAAAACCGCCCCCGGCCGGCGGCCACTGCTTGCACCTGACCTGGGCCGCCTCGTTCAGCAGGAGATCCCCACCCGCTTTTGCCATCCCCAAGCCTGCCCGGCAGCCCGCCTTTGACCCTTTCACATCATGCCGCGCCGTATTCTCATTGTTGAAGATGATGCCGCCCATGCGGAGCTGATGCGCCGCGCCCTGCGCACCGCGGGAGAGGACTTCGAGCTGGCCTTCGCCAGCACCCTCAGCGAAGCCCTCCTCCAAATCCAAAAAAAACTGCCCGACCTCATCATCGCCGATCGCCGCCTCCCTGACGGCCTCGGCGATGAACTCCTGGGCCAGTGCGGCTTTCGCGTCCCTGTCGTCCTCCTCACCGCCTTCGGCAACGAGCGCGAAGCCGTGGAAGCCGTCAAGGCCGGCGCCATGGACTACCTGGCCAAATCCCCCGAAACCTTCGCCAACCTCCCGCATCTGGTTCACCGCGCCTTGCGCGAATGGGGCTACCTTCAGGACAAACGCCACGCCGAGGAACAAATGCGCCGCGCCCTCGAGCGCATGCAGCGCCAGCAGCAGGCCATCGGCCGCCTGGCCACCCACCCCGCCGTGGCCGAGGGCAACCTCGAAAACCTCGCCCGCCTGATCACTGAAACCGGTGCCGCCGTGCTCGAAGTGGAGCGGGTCAGTGTCTGGTTCCTTGACCCCACCGGCCGGGAGCTCCGCTGCCACGACCTCTATGAACGCAGCTTCAACCGCCACACCAGCGGAACGGTTTTCGGCCCGGCCGAGTTTGCCCCCGAAGTCGCGGCCCTGAGCACCGAGGCCTACGTCTGCGCCCCCGATGTCCTCACCGACCCCCGCCTGGCCGGTTACGTGGACACCTACTTCAAACCCCTGGGCATCGTCTCCCTCCTGGATGTGGCCATCCGGCGGGAAGGCCAGACGGCCGGCATCCTCTGCTGTGAGAGCGTTGGGGAATCACGCGCCTGGGAGGCCGATGAACGGGCCTTTGCCATGCAACTGGCCGACCAGGTCGCCCTGGCCCTCGCCAACCAGGCCCGTCTCACCACCGAACTGGCCCTCCGCCAGAGCGAGGAGCGCTTCCGCCGCATGGTCGAGACCGCCCACGAGGGCATCTGGGTCATGGATGCCGATGAACGCACCGTCTTTGTCAATCGCCGCATCGCCGACATGCTCGGTTACACCCCGGAAGACATTCTCGGCCGCCCCGTCAAATCCTTCCTCCGCCCGGAAGACCACCCCTTTCACGATCGCCAGATGGAGCTGCGCCGCCTCGGACGCTCCAGCCATTACGAATGCTGGGTCCGCCATGCCAACGGCGGCTGGCGCTGGATGGACGTCTCCGCCAGTCCCGTCTTCGACGGCCAGGGACGCTTTGCCGGCGCCTTTGCCATGCTCCAGGATGCCACTGAACGCCGCCAGGCCCACGACCGCCTCCGCGAGTCCGAGTCCTTCTTCCGCGCCGTTTGGGAAAGCGCCCGCGAAGGGTTTCGCCTGACTGATGACCAGGGCCGCATCCTCATGGTCAACGAGGCCTTCTGCCAGATGTTTGGCAAGCCGCGCAGTGAATGGATTAATCACTCCCTGGCCGAACAATACGCCCCCGAAATAGGCCCGCGCGTGCTGGAAAAATACCAGGAACGTTATGCCCAGCGCACCCTGGAAGGCCTCTATGAAAAAGAGCTCACCTTGTGGGACGGGCGCAAAGTCTGGCTCGCCGTGGCCCATACGTGGCTGGACATCGAAAGCACCTCCCCCCGCGTCCTCAGCTCCTTCCGTGATGTCACCGCCAGCAAACTCGCCGAGCAGGAACGCCTCCACATGGAGCGCAAACTCCTGCAAACCCAAAAACTTGAAAGCCTCGGCGTCCTGGCCGGCGGCATCGCGCACGAGTTCAACAACATCCTCACCGCCATCCTCGGCAACATCACCATGGCCCGTGACAGCCTCTCCGATGCCACCGTCCTCCCTCAATGCCTGAAGGACGCCGAAGAGGCCACCCAGCGCGCCGCCGCCCTCTCCCGCCAGATGCTCGCCTATACCGGCCGCGCCCCCTTGTCCATGTCCGAAGTGCATCTGAGCCATCTGATGCGGGACCAGGCCATGTTTCTCCGGGCCTCCATCGGCCGCCACATTGATGTGCAATTTGCGCTGGAGGATGATCTCCCCCTCGTCCAGGCCGACGCCACCCAGGTCCACCAGATCACCGTCAACCTCGTCACCAACGCCGCCGAGGCCATCGGCCAACGCCCCGGCCAAATCGTCATCCGCACCGGTCAAACCGTCTGCGATGATGCCCTCCTCTCCCGCTCCCGCACCATCGAGCGGCCGCCCCCCGGCCCCTATGTCTTTCTGGAGGTGCAGGACAGTGGCGAGGGCATGACCCCTGAGGTCCTGGAGCGGCTCTTTGATCCCTTCTTTACCACCAAATTCCATGGCCGCGGCCTCGGCATGGCCGTCGTTCTCGGCCTCGTCCGCAGCCTTAAAGGCGCCATCACCGTGGACAGCCAGCCCGGCGCCGGCGCCACCGTGCGCGTGTACCTGCCCGTCAGCCGCGGCAGCCGCCCGGCACCCCTGGAAGCCGCCCCCACCCCGGCGCCTGTGCCGGCAACCAAACCGGCCCCTGCCCCCAAGGGCACCATCTTGGTTGTGGACGATGAGCCCAGCGTGCTCGCCACCGCCGCCCGCCTGATCCAACGCGGCGGCTACCGTGTCCTCATGGCTGCCGACGGCCCCACCGCCATCCAACAAATGACCACCCATGCCCAGGAAATCCAGTGTGCCGTCGTGGACCTTACCATGCCCCAAATGGACGGACTGACCACCAGCCGCGAGCTGCGCAAAATCAATCCCAATCTCCGGATCCTGCTCTCCAGCGGCTACGATGCCCAGGAAACCCGTAAAAAAGCCGCCGGTTTCCCCATTCACGGCTTCCTTAACAAGCCGTATCAAATGCGCGATTTGCTGGGCAAACTCGACGAAATTTGCCAGCCCCCCGGCTGACCCCGGGAAACCCTGCGCTCCCCCCCCTCCCTGGCCCGGGGCCTTGCTGCCCCGGAGTTCAGCGGCACTCCGCCCGCCGCCCCCGATAGGCGCCGATCACCGGCTAACCTGGGAGAGTTCCTGCAGTTTTCTGACCTCCAGCGAATTCAACAACTCAATGAAAAAGGGATGTTTTTTTGCCAGGTTGTTGGACGTCGTCAACACCAGCTCCAAATGACATTCCGGCAGCGTCACCCACACCACCCGGCCCTGATAACGGCGCGCCCCCTGCACAAAATTGAAATCGAGGCTCTTGCCCACCCGGCCGGCGGCCGGATATTCCCCCTCGGCCGTGATTTCCGCCCCGGCGGCAATCCCCGCCACCACCGCCTTCAGCTCCGGCGCGGGCGGCAGCACCGCCGGCGCATTGGTGTTTTCCCGCCGCGGCAGCACCAGCCGCAGCCGAATCTGCGCATCCGCGGTGGGGGACTCCAATAAGAGCACCCGCTGCCCGGCATCGGCCGAGGCTTTCCATCCGGCCGGCGGCTGAAATGCCAGCCGCAATCCTTCGCACAACAAGGCCCGCCGGTACATCACCGTGCCGTACTCCGGGCAGACCGTCTGCTCCGTCACAATCTGGAACGCCGGGCCAGGCTCCGCCGCCGGGAGAGCCAACACTGCCGCTCCCAGCGCGGCGCCCAGCAGCGCATAAAACTTTTTCATATCGAGGGCTGAGGTCAGTTGAATCGTCGTGTGGTTTATCCTGCAGAGCCTGGCCGCTTGGGCGTGGCCAGTTTCCATGAGCCGCGAATCAATGTGCTCACAGAAGGAGTCCCCGGTGGCAGCTTCTTGGCGTCCATAAAATTCAAGTCAAAGGCCCAGTTCCGCGCCGGAGGATCATACACCCCGGACAACCCCCATCGCGCGGTGGCATACTGGCTGGGAAACAACACCACCATGGAACCGTTGTAGGTAAATGTGCGCTTGCCGCTGCTCGGATTCCAGTCCTCCAGAAACCGCGGGAAATTCTCCACCCCCCCGCTGTAACTGTTGTAGGTGAGGGTCTCCACAATCCCGGCCAGAAACGCCGCATTCACCGTGGTATGCTCCGCCGGCCGGCTGTCCAGGCTGCTGGTGCTCCGGTCATCCCGCCACGCCGTGGAAAGCACGGTGATCGCATCCCCCAGCAATGCCGCCGGCGCGGTGCCCACCGTATTGGTGCTGCCCAGGTTCGAGGTGTTGGGCGCATTGTAATGCCCCAGCACGTACATCGGCCGGTCCGTCGCCACCGTCAGCCCGCGCGTCGGCAGCGTCCGGCCATTGACCATCCGCACCGCCCCCAGTTGCGTGCTCGGATTGACACTGCGCGTCCGTTTGTCCTCCACGTAGATGATGGTGACGTCCCGCCCCAGCGCCGAGGTCAGCGCCGTGTTGGTCCGCATCCGCCCCACATCAATATCAATGGGCAGCACCCGCTTCCCTTCGCGGGAGTCGTAAAAGGAGTTGGTGGCCGCATTGTTCGGCGCCACGTTAACAAAGGTCTGCAACACCGACGGCCCCACCGTGGCGGCCCCGCCGGGGGACAACGGCCCCGTCTTGCCCGCCAGGATGATGTTGGTGGTGAAGGAGTAGTTGGTGGTGAACTGCCACACACCCCCCACCCGGTTGCTGGTGACGCCGGTGATGTTGGTGATCACCGTGTCGCTCACCGTCAAAATCAGATCGGCTTTGTTGTAAAACCGTTGCTTGCCCATCAGCGAATTGGGATCCTCGCCCGTGGGCGGCACCTCCAGAATGGCCCGCACCGCCTCCGGCGAATTGTTCGTCCCAATGGGCAGATTCAAGCTCGACACCCCGGAGTCATGCGCCCCGCGATACGTCACCGTCCCGCTGGGCGCGCCCCGGCTGTCCCCCGGCGCCCGGCCCCACCGGATGTTGCCCACCGAGGTCACGTCCGTCCAGAACGTCAGGGCATTGTCCGGGCATACATACAAATCCCGGTTGGAATGCACCCGGCCGGTCACATTGAACGGCTGGCCGCAACTGATCTCCATCGTCAGCCCGTAGAAAATCGCAAATTGAAACACCGGAATCGTGGCCACCTGCACGTTCTGCTCCACCGCCACCGTGATGTCATTCAAGGCATCCGTCCGCCGCGCGTTGCACAGCACCCGGTAACTGGCCGCCAGCCCGTACAAGCCCTGATATTGCGACTGCAGCGGCGTGAATCCCCACGCCTGCGTGTTCTCCACCGTCATCCGGTTGGGTGTCCCGTTCACATCCCCAAACAAATACCGCGACCAGGCGGCATTCTCCGCCGCGTTGGGCACCATCCCCCGGTACAATTCCAGGTTGTTATACACCCGCGCCTCGTCCCCCCGCTTGAAATCAACGATCATCCGGCTCAACACCTTCTCCGTGGCCGCCTCCGCCGCCAGCAGTGTCTCCTGGTATTGATTGTGCCGCGCCGTCAACCGCGAGTTGGTGCTGCTCCATTCCATGGCGCCCGACAGCGCCACCATGGCCAGCCCGCCAAACAGCATCGTCATGACCAGCGCATAACCGTCCTGACGTACCAAAGATGCTTGGGGCAGTCTCACAAATCCTCCTTATTCCAGCGTGCGCCGCGTGGCGCGGGTGGTCAGCCGATAATAATCAAAATACGCCCCCGGCGTGCCGATCGGCGTAATCGGGTATTGCACCTGGTAAAACTGCAGGTCCACCGCAATCACCCGGTTATTGAAATAATTGCTCAGCACGTTGCCCTGATAATCCTGCGCCGTGAACACCAGATTGTTGGTGACGTATTCCGCAATCACCAGCGGCCGCGCATCGTCATGGTCTATCCGCAACAGCCGCGTCGTGGCGGCATCCACATAATAACGCACCCACGTGTTGGTGTTCAGCGTGGGATGAATCATCAACGCATTGCCGCGCTGCGGGAATCCTTCCTCAATCTGCGTGAAAGAGGTGGCGCTCCCCATGCCCACCTGCACCCGCCGCGCCGAGCGTATCTCCTCCAGCAGCCGGCTCAACGCCGAACGCGCCGCATCACTGGCCCCCAGCTTGGCGCGGGTCAGCCCGTACAACTTCAACCCCGCCACATGCCCATAAATCACCCCCGCCATCACAATCATCACCAGCGACATCGTCACCATCAGCTCCGTGAGCGTGAAGGCGCGGCGCCACCGCGGCAGGGAATGCTGGAAGTAACGTCTTTTCATGGGCAAGCCACCTCTCAACTGTCCGGGGCCCGGTAGGTCACCACCGTGTTGGTGTAATTCCGCCGCCCCTTGAAATTCCACACACACTGCACCACCACGCACTTGGTGGGCGGATCACTGCTCACCTCCGTGATCGTGGTGAAATTGGTGGCATACACTATGTTTGTCCCCGACACCGGAATGTCCAGGATGTTCACCTCCGGCGGGAAATTCGAAGCCACCAACTGATCAATCGCCGGGCTGGCCTCCGGATCCCACTTGCACGAGCGCGCCTGCTCGATCCGCTGCAGCGCCAAACTCTGCGCCGCCAGCGAGTAGGCATTCCACTCCGCCCGCGTGGCCGTCCCCAGATAACCATATACAATGCTCCCCATGATGAGCACCGATATGGACATCGCAATCAACACCTCCGCCAAGGTAAAGGCTGCCGAAAAAGGCTTGCGGTAACTACCTATGGGTCTGCTGGCGGTCATTGTGACTCTAGGATTTTAGGTAACTACGTACCTATCCTCAATAGAGCAATGAGTATGCCAAGTCAAGTTATATTTCTCTAATGATTTTTAATTTGCCACAAAAAACTCATATCCTGTTGTTTAACAATGGGTTACAAATAAACTCCTTTCTCCTCCACCTGGCTCTCAATCCTCACTTAACTTCCCGCCAGTCTTCTAAAAAATGCAAATATGCACCTCGCGGACCTTCTCTGTCCCGCTTGTGGCTGGATTTGTCTTGGAATGATACACGTCCGATATCCGCGATGCCGAAGGATGCCTTGCCCGCCCGTGACTTTCCCCCGGTTGTTTAACCGCCATGGGGGAGTTCACTGGCTCCATCGCCCGATTCGACCCCGGCTGGCCCAGTCCTGGCCGCATGAAGTCCGGCCCATCGCGGCTCCATGGCTCCACATTACCCTGTCTCATAGGGCTGAAAAAATGATACGAAAGGCTTGCGTGGGCATGTCCAAGAAATTAGGTTGGTGGGTGGGGATGTGGTACTCAGACTGCTTTTAGCATTAGTGAAACTTTTGCTAACGCATCTGCCTGCCACATAAGATAACATGAAATCTGGTTCCAGCATGGCCGTGTGGGTGATTGCGGCTATCGTCCTGTGTCAGGGACGAGTGCCCGCCGCCGCGCCCGAAGTGCCCCCCGGCCAGGAGAAAAAATTGCTCCAGGAACGGCCGGTGGTCATCCCCCGCAACACCCCGCAAAATCCCGCCGAAAAACCCGAGCGCAAGGGGCGTCCCGACAAAACCCAACCGGCGGACATCAAAGAAATGATCGCCGCCTTTCAGGCCGCACGGGAGCAATTCCTGCGCGAACAGGAAGCCGTGCGCCGCGCCTACCAAACCGCCACCCCCGAACAGCGGGAACAACTGCGGGAACAACTGCGCGAAAGTCTTGAACGCTGGCGGGAAATCCAACGCGAATTGCTGAAGGAACAAAGGGACCGCGCCCAGGACATGAAACGTGAACTGCAGGCCGACTTGGGGAAAATAGTGGATGAGGCCAAAGGTGAGGGGCGAGGCCGATAACCATAGCGCAACCCAGCCAACGGTTAATGTCAGCAGCCCGCGCAACGGCGCGTGGGAGCGCGGGTATTTTGCCTGGTTGCTTTCCGGCGCGGTGTTCCTCGTTTTCGCCGCCGCCACCCTGCTGGTCACCTGGCAGTTGCGCCAATCCCTCCGCCAGCAGTTGGTCGCTCGTGACGCCGAGATTCTGCAGGCGGTGGTGTGGATGGAGCACCGCGAGAACCTTACCCCCGGCCAGCCACCGCCCGTCCCCCTGACCGATCCAGCGGAACAGGCGGCCGTCCTGCTCCGCGCCTCCCAGCTCAAGGGCGTGCTCGCCGTCCGCCTCTTCGACACCAACGGCCAGTTTGTCGTCTCCTTTCCCCCTTCGGTGCGGGAAACCCGCCTCACCGAGCAGGAGCTAGCCTCCCTCCAACGCCTGCAATTTCTCAGCCGCTATTACGACGCCGCCCGCCTGGAAGCATTGTTCATCCCGCAAAACGACACTCCAGCCAGCCCCGCCCCGGCGCCTCTGTTGGAGATTTTCATCCCCCTGGCTGAACCGGACCGGCCCGTCCTGCTGGGCGTGGCCCAGTTCTACCTCGATGGCCGCCCGTTGCAGCAAAAATACCGCGCGCAGGACCGCCATCTGGCCAGCCAGACCGCCGTCGTGCTGGCCGTGGGCGCCCTGATGATCCTGGGCGGCCTAGGCACCGCCCTGCGCCACCTGCAAAAACAGCATCAAACCCTGCTGGCCTTGACCGAACGCCTCGCCCGCGCCAATCAGGAACTGACCCTCGCCGCCAAGACTTCCGCTGTCGGCGCCGTGGCGGCCCACTTGATCCACGGCCTGAAGAGTCCCCTCTACGGCTTGCACAACCTCCTCCTCAGCGGCGCCCTCGGCAAACATCCCTCCCGTGAACCCGCCTGGCAGGCCGCCCTGGAGACCACCCGCCAGTTGCAGGACATGATCCAGCAAACCGCCCGCCTCCTGCAGCAGGACGCCGAAGTCTCCCCCGCGGGCGAGACCCGCCTCCAAGAACTGGTGGAATTGCTCCGCTGCCGCCTGGAGTCCCTGCTCACCACCGGCCAGGTCAAACTCCACCTGCGCAACGACGTGGACGCCCGCCTCTCCAGCCGGGAGGCCGCCCTGGTGGCCCTCATCCTGGAAAACCTCTTGCGCAACGCCATCCAGGCCAGCGCCCCCGGCCAGCTCGTCGAGCTGCGCCTCCGCGGCCAGGGCGGAGAGGTCCTGTGTGAAGTGCGCGATCAAGGCCCCGGCCTGCCGGAAAACCTGCGCCCCCAAGTCTTTGCCCCCTGCGTGTCCACCAAACCCGGCGGCATGGGCATCGGCCTGGCCATCAGCAAACAACTGGCCAATCACCTCGGCGCGCGCCTGGAGCTGGTCTCCACCTCCCCCGCCGGCACGGTGTTTGTGCTTGCCCTCCCCACCACGCCGTTGCCCACCTCTCCCACCAGCCGTCATTTGCCGTTGGCGTAATCACCCGGCCTCCATTAAATTGAGGGCAGTGGCAGGCCCTGGTCCCGCCCCAGTTTATGCTGTCCCTCCCGTGGGCAACCTGCGGGTGTTCAACCCGCTCGCGCGAACTTTGCCGCCGGCTGATGCGCTGGCTGGGCAGGGCGGCGTTGCTGCTGTGCCTGACAACCGGAGCTCCTGCGCTCCGGGCCGCTGATCCCTTCGCCCCCCGTTGGCGGTGGTCCCTGCCCCAGCCGCATGGCGCGCATGTTTATGACATGGCCTATGGCCTCGGCCTCACCGTGCAGGTGGGCGAACGCGGCCAGCTCTACACCAGCGAAGACCTCGTCTATTGGGAACCGCAATACACCCGCACCGACAAGGCCCTGCTGGCTGTCACTTTCTTCAACAACCGCCTCATCGCCGCCGGCGAAAACGGCACGGTCATCTACGCCGACTCCCTGGCCGACTTCCGCCTCGTGGACCTTGGCACCTCCGACTGGCTCATGGGCGCCGCCGCTTCCGGCAACGGCGTGGTGCTGGTGGGTGACAACGCCGCCTTGTACCTCAGCAGCGACGGCGCCACCTGGACACGGCAATCGCCCCCCGCCGGCTTCACCGGCTGGCTCCGGCACGTCACCTTCGGCAAAAACCTCTTTGTCGCGGTCGGCGAAAACGGCGCCATCCTCACCAGCAACAATGGCCGGCTCTGGAAAAGAGAAACCAGCGGCGTCACCCAGCACCTGAACCGCGTGGCCTTCCTCAATGACACCTTTGTGGCCGCCGGCGAGCAGGGCGTCCTGCTGACCAGCGCCAACGGCTCCTCATGGCAGGTGGCCTCCTCGCCCGGCGTCACCAACACCTGGTTTGCCCTTGCCGGCGTCACCAATGAGCTCCTGGCGGCCGGCCAGGGTCAATTACGGCACCGGCGCGGCCTCGCCGCGTGGACCGATGAAACCAGCCCCGGAAAATCCAATGCCGCGCCAGCCTGGACTTATTACTCCGCCGTGCATGATGGCACGCTCTACCTCGTGGCCGGCCGCTCGGGCATGATGGTGGAGGGCGTGGCCGAGGCCAACCAGCCCCTGCGCTGGATTCACCGTTTCCCGGGGCCGCGCCACTGGTTGTGGGATTTGTGCCGGGCTGGCGAGATTTACACCGCCGTGGGCGACCGCGCCACCATCCTCACCAGCAGCGACGGCGTGCAATGGAGCCTGGAAGCCGTGCCCCCCACGGCCACCAACGCCATCCTGCTGGGCGTCGCCGGCTCCTCCAACCGCCTGGTGGCCGTCGGAAACCAGGGCGCCGTCCTCCTCAGCGAAGGTTACCTGACCAACATCCTGGCCACCAACCTGCAGGGGCGGCTGGTGACCAACACGGCCACCACCCTGGGCATTTTCTGGCGGGAACTGCCCCAGCGTTTGACCACCAACGATCTGCAGGCCGTCGCTCTCCGCGGCCAGGAAATCATCGTGGCCGGCGGCAACGGCGTCCTCTTTCACAGCCCCGATGGCGGCCAAACCTGGCAACAGCGTGCCACCCCCGTCCCCCACTTTCTCTCCGGCGCCGCGGCGTACCCTGGCGGCTGGGTGGTGGTGGGCGATCGCGGCACGCTGTTGACCAGCGCCGATGGCATTCAATGGAGCGCCCAGCCCACCGGCCGGACCAATTGGATTTTTCGCGTCCGCTGGGTGGAAGACCGGCTCGCCGCCGTGGGCCAGGGCGGGCTGCTCCTGTTCAGCACCAATGGCCTGAACTGGACCCCCCAGGCCACCGGCGTCACCACCTGGTTGAATGATGTCACCCGCGTCGGCGGCATCTGGTATGTCGTCGGCAACCAGGGCACCGTGCTGGCCAGCACCAACGGACACGCCTGGATCAACGTCGGCACCCTCACCCAGAAATCCCTTTTCGGCGCCGCCACCCAGGCCGGCCAGCTCGTCGTCGCCGGCGTCGAAGGCGCCCTCCTCCGGGCACAAATTGTCCCGCGCACCAACCCGCCCGTCTTTGTGCGTTTCACCGTCACCGCCCCCACCAATGCCACCGTGCGGCGGCTGTTTCTCATGGCGGGCGAAACCGACCAGCGCATCCTGATTGAGCGTTCCCTTGACCTGCGCACCTGGACCAACGGCCCGGCCGTGGAATTGCTGGACCCCTCCGGCACCGTCCTGGTGGTGGATGATGCCCCCCGCCAGGCCCGCGAGTTCTTCCGCGCCCGGCTGCAACCCTGACCCCACGCCCCTGCAAGGCCGGCCATTTGGCAGTTCGTCTCCGGCTGTGTTACATTGCAGCGTAACCATAAACCAGTGGCCACATGAATCCAGTGTCGCAACCGGTTTTTGTACGCTCAGACCTCTTCCGCGAAGTCTTCGAGGGTTTCCCCCACGCCCTGCTGATCATGGACGAGCGCCTGCGCATCCTTCACCTCAACCGCGCCGCCGCCACCCTCAGCGGCACCGAGCGCAAAGCCATGCTTTACCGCCAGAATGGCGATGCCTTCCACTGCGTCCATGCCGGGGAGCATCCCGAGGGCTGCGGCCATGCGCCCGCCTGTGCCAAATGCGCCGTCAGGCAAAGCGTGGAGGAGGTGCTCGCCGGCCGGCCCGTGGTGCAGCGCAATCATCATGCACTGCTGGGCGCCCATGGGCATGTGCGGGAGCTCCATCTGCGCCTGACCGCCTCCGCCCTGCGCCACGATGGCGAGCTCCTGGCGCTGGTGATGCTCGAGGACACCCACGCCCCGCCTCCCATGCCGTGGTTGAACACGGCCAAGACCATCCTGCACCAGGCCCCCCTCTAACCTCCGGCCTCAGGGGCTGCGCACGTGGGCGCTCAGATTGGTCAGGCGCGCCTCACGCGCCGCATCCATTACGCGCACGATCTGCTCGAAGGGCGCCAGTGCATCCGCGCGAATCGCCACCCCCGGCGGCGGCTGGCGCGCGGCCTGGCTGGCAAACTCCTTGCGCAACTGATCCAGGGTCACCGCCATCCCGTTGTACCGCAAATAGGGCGCCTGCTTGTCCACCTCCACCAGCAACACCGTCCCGGACTCCGACACCCCCGCCTGCGCCTGCCGGGATTCCGGCAGCGTCAGCCGCAGCGAGGGCTGCTGGTTTTTGAACGTGGTGGTCACAATCAGGAAAATCAGCAGAACGATCAAAATGTCAATCAGCGCCACGATGATGATCGTGGGCGCGTGTCGGCGGCGATGGGTGATGAATTGCATGACGCCTCAACCCGGACCGCGGCGCAGGTATTGCCGCCGCAAAAACTCGGTGCACAAACTTTCCATCTCCACGGCCATGGCCTGGATTTTGGCATTGTAGTAACTCCACGCAATCAGCGCTGGAATGGCGATCAACAGCCCCAGCAGCGTGGCCGTCAGAATGACCGAAATGCCCTTGGCCAGCTCGGTGCTCTGGATGATTTCACTGCTGCCCAGCGTCCCAAAGAGGCTCATCAACCCAAACACCGTCCCCACCAGCCCCAGCAGCGGCGCTATGCCCACGGTGATTTCCAGAATCACCAGCCCCCGCTCCAACCCCACAATCTCCTGCCGCGCCTGCGTCTGCACCGCCTCCGCGTTTTCGTCCTTGGGCCATTCCAGATGCTGCGCGGCCACCTGTACCAGCCGGCTGAGGCTTGAGGGCTTTTGCTGGCAGATCTTCAACAGCATCCCCAAATCTTGGGGGCCGTGGCAGTTCTGCAGCGCCGCCACCACCTCGGCCGGCACCACGCGGCTCCGCCGCAGGGCCAGCCCGCGTTCAACGATGACCGTCCCCCCCACCAGCGAGGTCAACAACAACAATCCCAAAAAGATCAGTTCCATGAATCTCCAAACTGGCCGCGCAGGACGTCCCGCCGCCCCCCGCGCCCACCTGTTACTTAAGGGTAAGCGCCAGTGGCCGCAAGCAAATTGCCCTAATCATAATAAAAGGTGAATCGCACCTTCCGCACCCCTCCTTGAAACAGCCGCTGCATTTCCGGCGGCCACTTCGCATATGGCGCCGGATCCGTGATGGCCATCTGGCACAAGGACGCCAAAAAATCCCCCACCGTGCTTTCCACCAGCTCCACATCGCTCACCCGGCCCGAGGCGTGCAGTTGGAAATCCACCACCACCATCCCCCGCCGATCCCCGGAATACCGGGACCGCTCCAGCAGGTCGTACCACCGCTGCTGCACCGCCGCCACGATCATCGCATCATACGCCCCAAAGGGCGTCGCCCGGGCATCCAGAGCTGAAAGGGACAGCCGGTTTTTCACCCCGCCCTCCTGTTTCATCTTCTGTCCGGCAATCGTGTTGTCCTGCATCCGCGCCCGCGCCTCCACCAGCGTGCGCGCCCGCGCCGGCGGCGTGGCCGGCCGCTCCGGCCCCGGCTCGGCGGGCGGGCGGGGCGGCGCGGCGGGGAGCACCCGCTCCGTGGGCCGGGCCATGGCCAGATTCCCCGGCGGCTGGCGCTCCGCCGGCGGCCGCGGCTCGGAGGGTGGCGCGGTGGCCGGCTGCAATGGTTGCGCCTGCTCGGCCTCCGGCGCCTCCTCCGCCGGCTGCCGGTCCGGCGGCCGCGGCTGCACATTCTGCTGCGGCTGCGGCTGCAGGCGCGTGGGCTCGGTGTCCACCGCCCGCGGGATGCGCGTCTGCCGGCCGTCAATGTTGGGCTGGTCGGATTCTCTCTTGATCTCGGGATTCGCCGCGCGCGAATTTTTATCGCTGTAGTACCGCGCATTCGGCGGCTCCTCCGCCGTGGCCGCCAGCGGATCCACCGGCACGAACACCTGCGGCGGCGGCCGGGGAAGGATGATGGCCAGCTCCCGCGCCTCCAGCCGGGGGGTGGTTTTCTTGTCTTCCGGTTTGGGCGTGGGCATGAGCCATTTCATCAGCACGGCCGGCAGGTTGGAGGGTTTGGGCGTCAGAGCAGCCATGACTTTCTCGTAGCCCGTCCAATGCCACGCCTTCACCATGCGGTAGCCCCCATACAGCACCAGATGCACCAAAAGCGACACCACCGCCGCCATCGCCAGCGCGCGGCTGGCCACGGGGCGCAACCCACCGACGGTGTCCGCCTGTCCATTCATTGCCGGTTAACACTGCCTCAACTCGTTCGACGGGACAACGGGAGATTTGCTTCAGCGCCGCCCCAGGTATAAGATGCCCCCATGAACATGACCCCTGCTCCCCATGGCATGGCTCGCCGCAACTTCCTGCAACACGCGGCCCTCGCGGCCGCCGCTGCCGCCCTCCCCACCGCCGCCGCCCGCGCGGCCGCGCCCACCCCCCCCGCCCCCAAAGTCAAGCTGGGCATCTCCAGTTATTCTTACTGGCATTTTCGCACGCCCAAGGTCCCCATTGAAACAGTGATTGAAAAGGCCGGCGCCCTCGGCGCCCCGGCGGTGGACATCCTGCACCGCCAGATGGACATCCCCGAGCGCGAGCCGCTCACCGCCGCGCACCGCGCCTATTTGCGCCGTCTCAAACGCCACGCCTTCCGGCATGGCGTGGCGCTCATCGCGCTCTCCATTCACCAGGATTTCGTGGACCCCGATCCCGCCTTCCTCAAGCAGCAGGTGGAGCACACCCACAAATGCCTTGAAATCGCCGCCGAGCTGGGCGTGCCCTGCATCCGCCTCAACAGCGGCCGCTGGAACACCATCCAGGACTTTGACGCCCTGATGAAGGCCCGGGGCGTGGAGCCAATCCTTCCCGGCCACACCGAGGAGGAGGGCTTCAAATGGTGCGCCGAGTGCATCGCCCAGTGCCTTCCCAAGGCCGAACAGCACGGCGTCATCCTCGCCCTGGAAAACCACTGGGGCCTCACCAGCACCCCCGCCGGCCAGTTGCGACTCCTCCAGCAATTCGATTCTCCCTGGCTGGGCGCGCTCATGGACACCGGCAACTTCCTCGAAGACCCCTACGACAAACTGCGCCAGATCGCCCCGCGCACCGTCTTTGTCCAGGCCAAAACTTACTTCGGCGGCGGCGAGTGGTACACCCTGGATTTGGATTACCGGCGCATCGCCGCCATTCTCGCCGAAGTCCACTACCACGGCTATGTGTCCATTGAATTCGAGGGCAAGGCCCCCGCGGATGAAGGCGTGCCCCGCAGCCTGGCCCTCCTGCGCGAGGCCTTCCAGTTGTAAGGCTCACCGTCTCCCGTCCCGCCTCCCCGGCGCCCGCTCTAGACCGGCGAAACCGGCGCCCCCGGGCTGGCGCTGCAGCAGCAACCGCAGGCTGTTGAGCACCACGATCACCGTGCTGCCCTCGTGCCCCACCACGCCCACCGTCAGCGGTATCGTGCCCCATATCGCGCACACCACCAGCACCACCACCGTCCCCAGCGAAATAATAAGATTTTGCCGGATCACCTGCCGCGCCCGCCGGCTCAGTTGATAAGCCGTGTGGAAATTCTCCAGCCGGTCATGCATCAACACCACCTCCGCCTGCTCCAGCGCGGCGTCTGAACCGCGCGCCCCCATCGCCACGCCCACATCCGCCGCCGCCAGGCTCGGCGCGTCGTTCACCCCGTCCCCCACCATCGCCACCCGCCGCCCCTGCCGGGTCAGCTCCACGATCGCCGCCACTTTCTGCTCCGGCTTCAATTCGGCCCGCACATCGTCCAAACCCAGCTCCTCCTGCAACTGCCGCGCCGCCGCCTGCCGGTCCCCCGTCAATACCACCGTCTGCAATCCCTCCGCCCGCAACTGGCGAATCACCTCCCGCGCCGCCGGACGCACGTCGTCCCGCAACAAAATCCGCCCCACCAGCCCATCCCGGCAAACCCACACCTCCGAATGACTGGTGTCGGTGGGTGGCGCCTGCGCCACAATGGCGCCCGCCGGCCCCTCCGCCAGCCATTCGCGCCGGCCCAGCCGCACCTCGACACCGTTCAACCGCGCCTGCAGCCCCAGCCCGGTGTGCGAGGTGAAGTCCTCCAGCTCCAGCGGCTGCAATTGCATCCGCTTGCCGTGCGCCGTGATCGCCCGCGCCAGCGGATGATGCGAGAGACGCTCCAACGAATACGCCAGTTGCGCCACCTCCGCCTCGCGGCCGGGCGGAAAACTCTCAATGCGATCCACCCGCAGCTCCCCCGTGGTCAAAGTGCCCGTCTTGTCCAGCGCCACCACCTGAATGCCCGCCAGATTCTCCACCGCCGCGCCGCCCCGGAACAGAATGCCCCGCCGCGCCGCCCACGCAATGGCCGCCAGCACCGCCGAGGGGATGGACAACACCAGCGCGCACGGCGAGGCCACCACCAGCAGCGTCATCGCCCGGTAAAAGGCGCTGCGCGTTTCCCCGGCGGACTTGAAGGGCGGCAGCCCCAGGCCCAGCCACCACACGAAAAACATCACCAAACACAGCCCCAGCACGGCATAGGTGTAACCGGTCCCGAATTTGTCCGTGAACCGCTGCGAGGGCGCCTTGAGATGTTGCGCCTGCTGGATCAGTTCAATGATTTTTTGCAACGCGCTCTGGCTGGCCGGCCGCAACACCGTCACCTCCACCCCGCCCCACAAATTCAGCGTGCCCGCCAGCACGGTGTCCCCCACCGCCTTGGGCACCGGCGTGGCCTCGCCCGTCAAATTGGATTCATCGGCCGCCGTGCTGCCTTTGATCACCTCGGCATCCACCGGAAATTGCTCGCCAGGTTTGATGAGCAGCCGCTGCCCGGCCTGCAATTGCTCCACCGGCACCGTCTGCTCCCGCCCTTGGGCATCCAGCACCACCGCCGTTTTCGGCGCGGTGCGAAACAGGCTGCGAATCTCCCGCTGCGTGCGGCCCAGAGCGTAATGCTCCAGCGCCCCGGAGAAGGAAAAAAGAAACAGCAGCGTCGCGCCCTCCCCCCAGTGGCCAATGGCCGCGCTGCCCACCGCCACCGCGAGCATCAGAAAATGCACATCCAGCACCCCTTTTTGCAGCCGCTCCCATACCTCGTGCGCGTTAAACCAGGAGCCCGCCACATACGCCAGCAGGTACAGCAGCACCCCCACGGCCTCGCTGGAGGAACCCGCCCAGCCCTGGCTCTGGATCAAGTATCCCCCCAGCGCCAGCAGCCCGCAGAGCACCGCCGCCACCATCTGCCCCCGCCATTCCGATTCATCAATCTCCTCGGCCAGCTCCACCTCCCGCGGCACCAGCCGCGGCAGCGGCCATTGCCGCCACCGCCAAAACCGCGGCGCCGTGGGACACGTCACCCGCGCCACGATCGTCTCCTCGGGGCGGTGCTCCACCTTCAGGTGCGGCGGCAGCACGGGCTGGGGCTCCCGACACTGCTGACAATCGGCGCTCCGCTCTTGCAACAGGCAACAAGCATCGCCCTCCTGCTCCTGGAGCCGCTGCACTTCCTCCGTCAGCCGCCGCGCCGCGGCTTCGCTGGGGGCCTGGCCCATCCCCGCCACCGCCAGCGTGTGATCGGCCCGATTCACCTTCACCGCCTCGATGGTGGGATCCTTTTGCATGGCCTCACCCACCACCTGCAACAGACAATGCGAACCCGAACCTGCCGCCGCCGGCGGCTTGGACGTCTTGTTCATATTCCCAACTCCTTAAAACTAATCCCCTCCTGTCTCCTTGACCAGTGCATAGTTGCAACATTTACTCCCCTGCTTGTCTCGGCACTGCCCTGGGAAAACACCGCAAAGCAGGTGGATTTCCGCTTTGGGGGTCGGCGGCGAACGCGCTAATATCCCCGCCGATGGGCAAGTACTGGCAGGTGCTCCAAGTGGGCATCCAGAACACCCTGGTGTACCGGGTCAACTTTCTGTTTCGCGCCACCTTCGCGCTGGTGCCGCTCACCGCCATGGTCATGTTGTGGAAGACCATCTACGCCGGCGCCACCGGCGGCAGGGTGGGCGCGTATGACCTGGCCCAGATGATCTCCTATTACCTCCTGGTCACCGTCACCGACGCCCTCACCGCCGTCACCGAGGACGACTGGCAAATCGCCGCCGACATCAAGGACGGCCTCATCAGTCAATTCCTCCTCAAGCCCCTGGACTATCTCGGCTATCGCCTCAGTCTGTTTGTCGCAGGACGCCTCGTGTACACCGCCGTCGCCGCCGTGCCCGTCACGCTCTTCATCCTCTGGCATCGCCAGTATTTCGTGCTGCCGCCGGACTGGACCACCGCTCTGTGCTTCTTTGTCTCGCTCGTCCTGACCGCCCTGTTGAATTTCCTGACCTCCTTCACCATGGCCCTGCTGGCCTTCTGGGTGCTGGAGGTGGCCACCTTCATCTTCATCCTCTTTGCCTTTGAATACCTGGCCGGCGGCCATCTCTTCCCCCTGGACATCCTGCCGGCCGGCCTGGCCGGGGCGCTCATGTACACCCCCTTCCCCTACATGCTCTATTTTCCCATCAGTGTCTATCTGGGGCGCACCCAGCAGGAAGCCCTCTGGGGCGGCCTGGCCATGCAGGCCTTGTGGGTCATCGCGGCTTATGCCCTGGCCCGCCTCGTCTGGGCCCGCGGCATCCGCCGCTACGGCGCGGTGGGAGGATGATCCGCCACACACCATGCCCGCACGCACCGCCCGCCAGTTGACCCTGCTGCCCCCGCCCCACGTGTGGCAAACGCGCTTTGGCCCCGCCCTTTTCCGCCGCATCCCACCCCGCCCCGGCGTGTATCTGCTGGGGGATGCCCAGGGCCGCCTGATCTACGTGGGCAAAGCGGTCAACCTCCGCCGCCGCCTCCAAAGTTACCTGCACCTGCCCCTGGAGCGCTGCTCCCGCAAAACCGCCCGCCTCCTCCGCGCAACCCGCGCCATCTCCTGGGAAGTGCTGCCCGACCACGCCGCCGCCCTGCTGCGCGAAAACGAACTGCTGCGGCTGTTCAAACCCCGCTTCAACCTGCTCAACACCCGCCCCGAGCACTACGGCCGCGTGAGTCTCAACCTCACTCCGCACGGCCAGCTCATCCTGCGCTGGGGATGCGGCCGGCCGCTGCCGCACGAGCCCGGCCCGTGGTACGGCGCGTTCAAAGGCCTCGTGCGTGTGCGCGAATGCCTGCGCGCCTGCTTCCGCCTGGCCGTCTGTCTCACGGCCGGCCCCTCTTCCTTGCACGAGCTGCCCCCGCTGGCGTACCGGGAAAAATTGCCGCCCCAAATCCCCCTCCCTCATCCCCTGCCGCCGCCTTTGCAGGAGCTTTCCCTGTGGCAGGATTTTTTTGCCGGACACGATGCCCGCCTGCTGGATCAGCTCGCGGCGGCCCTGCCCGCGGCTTTAAGCCCCGCCTGGCAGCGCGTGGTGGAAGGCGACTTGAAGCGGTTGCGCGCCTTCCACGCCGCCGGCCCCCGGCGCAACCGGCTCCTCTGCGCCCGCGCCGGACTGGAAGGTTCCTGGCTTGCGCCCGAGGAGCTGGACGACCTCCTGGCCCTGGAGCTGGCCCAACGCCAGCCGGCGAGCTAGCCCCTCGCCGGTTGCCCCCGGCTTACTGGCCCTTCAACTTGCGCTCCAAAATCTCCCCCGCCAAACCCGGGTTGGCCTTCCCCTTGCTGAGCTTCATCACGTACCCTTTCAAGGCATTCAGCGCGGCGGCCTTGCCCGCGCGATAATCGGCCACGGCCCGCGGGTTGTCGGCAATGGCCTGGTCACACAGCGGCTCCAGGGCGGCGGCATCACTCACCTGGGCCAGCCCCTTTTGCTCCATGATCTGCGCCGGATCCTGCCCGGTGGTGAACATCTCCCCAAACACCTCCTGCGCCGCCTTGCTGCTCAGGCGGCCCGTCTCCACCAGCTCAATGAGCTTGAGCAGGGCCTCCGGCGCAAACCGCAGTTGCTCCAGCCCCACCCCGGCGGCGCTCATCTGGGCGCGCAGGTTGTTGATGACCCAGTTGGCCAGGGCCTTTTTATGGGCGGTTTTTCCCGCCAGCCGCTCGTAGTAGTCGGCCAGCGGTTTGTCGTTTTTGAACGTCTCCGCATCCGGGGCCGGCAGGGCATAATCCCGCATGAACCGTTGCTTGCGGGCCAGCGGCAGCTCCACCAACCGCGCCCGCACCTCCGCCAGCCACACCTCCGTGGGCACCAGGGGCATGAGATCCGGATCCGGAAAATAACGATAATCATGCGCCTCCTCCTTGGTGCGCATCGGCTCGGTGATCCCTGCCACATCATCCCAGCGGCGCGTTTCCTGGCGCAAAGTCCCCCCCGCCGCCAGCACCTCCCGCTGCCGCTGGATTTCATACTCCAGCGCCCGCCGCACCCCGCTGAAGGAATTCATGTTCTTGATCTCAATCTTCGCCCCCAGCGTCCCGCTGCCCCGGGGGCGGAGACTGACGTTGACATCGCACCGCACCATCCCTTTTTCCATGTCGCAGTCGCTCACCCCGCCCTGCATCAGCGTTTCCTTCAGGGCGTTCAGGTAGGCATACGCCATGTCCGCGCTGGTAATGTCCGGCTCGCTCACGATCTCCAGCAGCGGCACGCCGGCCCGGTTGAAGTCCACCCCGCTGAAGCGCTCAAAATGAAAACTCTTCCCCACGTCCTCCTCCAGATGGGCGCGCGTAATCCGCACCCGCTCAACGCGGCCCTCGAATTCAAAGTCCAGGTAACCGTGGCGCGTGGAGGGCAGATCATACTGCGTGATCTGATAATTCTTGGGCATGTCCGGATAGAAATAATTCTTCCGGTCAAACTTGGCCCGCGCGGGAATCTCACAATGCAGCAGCAGGCCGGTGAGCACCGTCAGCCGCAGGGCCTCCTCGTTGGCCACCGGCAGCACCCCCGGCAGCCCCAGGCACACGGGGCAGACATGCGTATTGGGCGGCGCGCCAAATTCATTGGCGCATCCGCACCACATCTTCGAGCGCGTTTTGAGCTGGACATGCGTCTCCAGGCCGATCACCGCTTCGTAATCCATACCGCTGCTCTTGTGCCATAAACGCGGCGGATTGAACACTGTTTAATGCAGGCCCACAGACCCCCTGCCTCCGCTTGCAGAAAACTCCGCGCCCCCCAGCGGCACCGGCCGGAGCCACAACGGAAAAGGCCGCCCCCCCCGGCCGGCCTTCCCCCCCAGTCCAGGACTCCGATTAACGCCCCAGCCCCTGACGCAGCGCGTAAGCCACGTCATTCCATTCCAACTCCTGCTTGAAGCGGCGCAGCCGCGTCTCGGCATCAATCACCACCACTTCCAGCCCGGCCATCGTGGCAAAGTCCTCCAGCATCTCGGTGGTCACCGCCTGGCTGAAGCCCGTGTGATGCGCCCCACCCGCATAAATCCACGCCGTGGCCGCCGTGGCCAGATCCGGTTTGGGCACCCACAACGCCCGCGCCACCGGCAGTTTGGGCAGCGGCTTTTTCGGTGGCACCACGTCCACCTCGTTGACCAGCAGCCGGAAACGGTTGCCCAGATCAATGATCGAGGCGTTCACGGCCGGCCCGGCCGGCGTGTCAAACACCAGCCGCACCGGATCCGCCTTCCCCCCAATCCCCAGCGGATGGATTTCCATCGAGGGTTTGCCTTTGGCAATGCTCGGACAGATCTCCAGCATGTGCGCCCCCAGCACCTGCATCGCGCGCGGCTCCAGATGATAGGTGTAATCCTCCATGAACGACGTGCCCCCTTTCAGCCCGGCGCTCATCACCTTCATCGCCCGCACCAGCGCCGCCGTCTTCCAGTCGCCCTCCGCCCCAAACCCATACCCCTCGGCCATGAGCCGTTGCACCGCGATGCCGGGCAACTGCTCCAAACCGTGCAAATCTTCAAACGTCGTCGTGAATCCCTTGAAGCCGCCCTCCTGCAGAAAAGCCCGCAAGCCCGCCTCAATCCGCGCCGCCTCCCGCAACGAGGAGCGCCGGGCGCCATTCTTGCGCAACGCCGGCGCCACCGTGTACGCCGCCTCATATTGCTCCACCAGCGCGTCCACTTCGGCCTCCCCGGCCGCGCGCACCCGCGCCACCAAATCCCCCACCCCGTAGCCATTGACCGAGTAGCCAAACTGGATCTCCGCCGCCACCTTGTCCCCCTCCGTCACCGCCACCTCCCGCATGTTGTCCCCAAACCGGCAGAACCGCGCCCCCTGCCAGTCCTGCCACGCCGCCGCCGCCCGGCACCATGCCCCAATCTGCGCCTGCACCCCGGCCGCCTGCCAGTGCCCGGTCACCACCTTCCGCTGCCGGCGCATCCGGCTCATGATAAAACCATGCTCGCGATCCCCGTGCGCCGCCTGATTCAAATTCATGAAATCCATGTCAATGGTGGCCCAGGGAATGTCCCGGTTGAACTGCGTGTGCAGGTGCAGGATCGGCTTGCGCAGCGCCTTCAACCCGTTGATCCACATCTTCGACGGCGAAAACGTGTGGCACCACGTGATCAATCCCACGCACTGCGGCGCCAAATTCGCCTGCTCCGCCAGCCGCAACACCTCCGCCGGCGACTTCACCACCGGCTGAAACACCACCCGCACCGGAATGGCCGGCGCCTTGTCCAACGCCCCCGCCACGGCCTGCGCATTGGCGGCCACCTGGCGCAACGCCTCGGGTCCATACAAATGCTGACTGCCCGTCACCAGCCAGACTTCCAGCGATTTAAGGTCGGTCATAATAATTAAGTTTGTTAAGTAATTCCCAAAAATCCCCGCCCCCCGCAAGCAAATAATTTCCGCCCGCCCACCTCACCCCCGGCCAGCAAAAAGGGGCATGCCGCGCATGCCCCCGGTGGCTTCAGCTCGTTTGGGCCGGCCCGCCGCCGGCTCAGCCCCACTTGCCCGTCTTGCGCACGGCGGGTTTGGGGAAGTGGTTGATCTTGGCCACCCACCGATCCAGGTCTTCCTGCGGCAGGCTGTAATCGGCCAGTTGTCCCTGGAAATACTTGTCGTATCCCACGAGATCCATCAGGCCATGCCCCGACCAGCAGAAGAGGATCACCTTCTCCTTGCCCTCCTCGCGGGCGCGGCGCGCCTCCTCCACCACGGCCGCAATGGCATGGGAGGTCTCCGGCGCCGGAATGTACCCCTCGGTCCGCGCCCAGAGCACCGCGGCCTCGTAGCATTTGGTTTGATGCACCGCCCGCGGCTTGATCAGGCCCTCAATGATGCCCTGGCTGATCAGCGGCGCAATGCCGTGATAACGCAGCCCGCCCGCGTGAATGGGCGGCGGCATGAATTCATGCCCCAGCGAGTGCATGGGCAGCAGCGGCGTCATGCCCGCCGTGTCGCCGTGGTCATACGCAAACGGCCCCCGGGTCATCGTCGGGCAGCTCTCCGGCTCCACCGGCACAATCTCGATGTTTTCCCCGTGGATCTTGTCGCACACAAACGGGAAGGCGATGCCGGCAAAATTCGAGCCGCCGCCGGCGCAACCGATGACCACATCCGGCTTCTTTTCGCCAGCCTTGGCCAGTTGTTTCTTGGCCTCCAGACCAATGATGGTCTGGTGCAGCATGACGTGATTGAGCACGCTGCCCAGGCTGTAGCGCGTCTTGCCCGTGGGATCGGTCACCGCCGCCTCCACCGCCTCGCTGATGGCGATGCCCAGCGAGCCGGGGCAGTCTGGGTCCTTTTCCAGAATGGCCCGCCCGGCGGCCGTCTCCCGCGAGGGACTGGCCACGCACTGGGCCCCCCAGGTGGCCATCATCAACTTGCGAAACGGCTTCTGGTCAAAACTGATCCGCACCATCCACACCTTGCACTCCAGCCCGATCAGCGAGCACGCAAACGCCAGCGCGCTGCCCCACTGGCCCGCGCCGGTCTCGGTGGTCATGCGGCGGATGCCGAACTGCTTGTTGTACCACGCCTGCGGAATGGCCGTGTTGGGCTTGTGACTGCCCGCCGGCGACACGCCCTCGTGCTTGTAGTAGATGCGGGCCGGCGTCTTCAACGCCTGCTCCAGCCGCACGGCGCGATACAGCGGCGTGGGCCGGTAAATGGCCAGCAGCTCCAGCACCTCCTCGGGAATGTCAATCCACCGCTGCGTGCTGACCTCCTGCTCGATGATGTTGTCCGGAAACACCGGGCGCAACCTCTCCGGCGGGACCGGTTTGCCGTCCGGCCCCAGCGGGGGCAGCATGGGGGTGGGCAGATCCGCCGCCAGGTTGTACCACTGGCGCGGCATTTCGTGTTCTTCCAGCAAGTATTTGATTTGTGCCATAAAAAAAACTCAGCTCCGCCCCGGCCGCCCGCCGGGCGTCACGGGATTAAAAATGATGCACCAGCCGCAACTGGAACCGCATGCCTTCCGGCCGATTCTCCGCGGCGGTTTCAAAATAAGCGTTGAAAAACAGGTGGGTGTTTTGGCTGAACGAGAACAGCGCCCCCGGCCCCAGGCCAATGACCTCCTCGCGCCGTTGCGGGATGTTCTGCCCGTTGAGCCGCGTGTCCGTAATCTGGGTCAGATAATACCCGTTGAAGCCCACCCGCAGGCGCTTCTCAATCAGCTCGTAGTCCGTGGCAAAGTTCAGGTGCAACGCCTGCCCCGGCTGCACTTCATTGCCGCCGGTGGCCTTCCACAGCGGATGGGCCGTCCACGTCACATCCGGATCCTCGTTGCCGTCATTCCACAGGTAATGCAGCCGCGTCGAGAGCGTCAGCTTGGGCGTGATAAACAACGTCCCCGCCCAGTAGGGATTGAAACTGAAATGGTTGGCCCCGGGATTAAGCTGGTATCGGGAGTCATACCGCCCCACCGGCAACAGACATTGAAACTCGATCCGATGCATGAAGATGGGGCCGTTCTTGCCCATGATCGGCTCCCATTGCAGAAACGGGCCCACCAGCACATCCCCAAACCCCGCCCGATTCGCCCGCAACGGCGTCCCGGAAATGCCCAAATCCACCACCGGCACAATCACGTCCAGCCCCGGTTGCGCGCCCAACACCAGTTTCTTGGGACACTGCGCGATGAATTGCGACAGGCTGATCCACGCATCCACCTTCGCGTCGGGAAACACCGGGTTGGGGAATATCTCCGTCCCATCCACCCCCCGCAATGATTCCGCGCGGTAGTATTGAAAATAATGGGTGTAGTAAAACCCCGGCCCGGCCGGCGGACCTCCATCCAGAAAACTGGTGAACCCCAGGTTCACCGCCGGCAAATCATACGCCCGCGCCACCGGGGTTGTTACCGTCACCATCCCCACCGCGAGGTACAGCGCCGCGGTGGCCAGCTTGTGTCGCATCGTTGTTTGCATGATGGATCGTGGTTCAAGGCAGCCCACCCAAACAGGTGTGGCCGGCCGGTTTAGCCGCTAGCTTGTCGCCGATGCCCGCCGGAATGTCAAGCGGACAGGCAAGCCTGCCCGCCCGCGCGCCTCGCAGCCGGGGACTGCCCCCGCAATGCGGCATGCTCCGCCGGCCCGCGCCCGGCCCCGCGCCGGAGCGAAAGAAGTCATTGCCCGTCCAATCTCCTGATGCTAAGCTAAAATCCGTCACTGACGGAACAATCCCAACGTGAACCATTATGTCAGCCAACAACACCCCCACCCCCCCGGAAATGGATCTGGGCGAGGCCGTGCGCAGTCTGGCCGCCGGTCAGTTTGTATTTAACCGGTATTGTTTGGTAAGGCTGATTGGCCGGGGCCGCAACAGCGCCGTCTGGCAGGCGTGGGATGACCAGGGCAGCCGGGATGTGACCCTGAAATTCCTCCCCACCCGCGTGACCGCCACCCCCGAGGCCATGGCGCAAATCTCCGCCCTCGTCGCGGAATTAAAAACGCTCGAAATCCCCGGCCTGGCCCGCGTCTTTGATTGGGTGGTGGAAGGCCCCCTGGCCGCCGTGGTGGAAGAATGGATTGAAGGCACCTCCCTCCATGATTTGCGCCAGCAACGCAAAAACCAGGTCTTCGACGCGGTGGATTTGAAAGAATGGCTCAAGCCCATCACCAAAAACCTAGGCGCCCTCCACGCCGCCGGCCAGGCCCACGGCAACCTGAAACCCACCAACCTGCTGCTCACCTCCGCCGGCGAAATCGTCATCACCGATGCCCGCCTCGATGCCCTGCTCGGATTCTGGGTCAACAAACTCGAGGGCAGCCCGCGGGACGTGGCCCAAAGTTTCCGCTACACCAGCCCCCAACGCCTGGACGGCACCCCGCCCACCGTTACGGATGATGTTTATTCCCTGGGCGTCTGCCTCTATGAGTTGATCACCAGCAAGCCCCCCTTCAACACCGGCAACATCGTCTCCCAGGTCAAGGAAGATGTGCCCCCCACCATGACCCGCCGCCGCCGCGACATGCGCATCCTCGGCGAACCCATCCCCCGCGCCTGGGATGAGACCGTCGCCGGCTGTCTGGCCAAGGAACCGGCCTATCGCCCCGCCGACATGGAAGAAGTGGCCGACCGCCTCGAGCTGTATGGCCCATGCAAGCGCCCGCCCTTGCCCACGCCCCCCGAACCTTTCAAAACGGCGGCCCCGCAACCAGCCCCCGCTGCGACCGCCGCTGCCGCCGCCGTGGCCACCACGCCGCCGGTGCCCACCATGAACATCCCCGGCGCTCCCACCCCCGCGCCGGCGCCCGCCGCCCCGCCCAAGAAAAGTCTGGTCCCCATCATCGCGGTGATGGTGGGCGTCATCCTGGGCATCGTGGGCTGGTATCTCAGTACCCAAATGCATCCCGCCCCAGCCCCCGTCGCCACCACCACCCCCTCCGACACCTCCACCAATGCCGGCTTGAGCGCCGAGGAACTTGAACGCCGCCTCGCCTATGAGCGCGAGGCCCTGCAGCGCAAGCTCGAAGAGGAGCGCAAACGCCTCGAAGAGGAAAAGAAAAAAGCCGAAGAGGAACTCGAACAACGCCGCAAAGCCCTCGAAATCGCCGCCGCCCAGGCCAAAAAGGCCCAGGAGGAAGCCGAAGCCCGCAAGCGCCAGGCCGAGGAGGAAGCCCGCAAACGCGAAGCCGAGGCCATCGCCAAAAAACGCGCCGCCGAAGAAGAGGCCAAACGCCTCGAAGCCGAACGCCAGGCCATCCTCGCCAAGGAAGCCGAACTGAAACGCCTGGCCGCCGAAGCCGCCAAAAAAGCCGGTGGCGATGCCGCCGCCGAAGCCGAGCGCCGCAAGATTGAAGCGCAACTGGCCGCCCAGCGGGCCGAGGCCGAGCGCATCAAGGCCGCCGCCGAGGCCGCCCTCAAAGAAGCCGAAGCCACCCGCCTGGCCGCGGAAGCCGCCGCCAAAAAGCTGGAGGAGGAGGAGCGCGCCCGCAAGGAGTCGGAGGCCAAGGCCCAGGCCGCCCTCGAAGCCGAACGCAAACGCCGCGAGGAGGAGGCCGCCCGCAAGGCCGAGCTGGAGCGCAAACTGGCCGAAGCCGAAAAGGCCCGCCTGAAGGCCGAAGAGGAAACCCGCCGCAAGCTGGAAGAAGCCGCCCGCCGCGCCGAAGCCGAGCGCCAGGCCCGCCTGGCCAAGTTGAGCGAAGAGGCTCGTCGCGCCGAGGAAGCCCGCCGCGCCGAGGAGGCCCGCAAAGCCGCCGAAACCAAGGCCGCCCAGGAGCAGAAAACCGCCTTCCAGTCCCAGATCACCCTGGTGGAAAACCGGCCCGTGCCCGGCAAAATCTGGCACAACTCCCTCGGCATGCGCATGGTGCCGCTGGGCAACGTCTTCATCTGCGCCTGGGAAACCCGCGTGCAGGACTTCTCCCGCTTCGCTCTGGAGGAGCGCTACGCCGAGCTGGCCTGGAAGGAGCCGGGCTTCAAACAGGCGCCCGCCCATCCGGTGGTCAACGTCAACTACGAGGAGGCGCTGCGGTTCTGCAACTGGCTCACCCAGTTGGAACGCAAGGCGGGCATCATCGGCGCGGATGAACTCTACCGCCTCCCCACCGATCAGGAATGGAGCCTCGCCGTCGGCCTGCCCCAGGAATCCGGCGCCACCCCCGCCGAGCGCAGCGGCCGGCTGCCCGGCCTCTACCCCTGGGGCCAGGAATGGCCGCCCCCCGCCGGCGCGGGCAATTACGCCGATTACCTCACCTTTGACCGCTTCGAAAACACGGCCCCCGTCGCCAGTTTCATGCCCAACGCCAAAGGCCTCTTTGACCTCGGCGGCAACGCCTGGGAATGGGTCCAGGACTGGGCTGACTCCGCCCAAAAACAACGCGTCCTCCGCGGCGGCTCCTACTTTGGTTACATCCCCGGCACCCTCTCCTCCTCCTATCGGCTGCTGGTGGATCCCAAAGAACGCCGGCCCGATTACGGCTTCCGCGTGGTGTTGTCCAAATGAGGCCGCTCCCACGCACGGCACGGCAGGCGGCAGGGAAAGCAGCCTGGTGGAGTCTCTGGGGCCTGCTCCTGCTCCTGGGCCTGGCCCAGGCGGCCGATCATCCCCAATGGGGCCAGCCCTGGAGCCGCAACATGGTCTCCGCCGAGCGCGGCCTGCCGGAATCTTTTGACCCCGATACCGGGCGCAACCTTAAATGGACCGCCCCCCTCGGCACAGAAACCTACTCCACGCCGGTGGTGGGCCGCCGCGTCGTCCTCATTGGCACCAACAACAACCGCCCCCGGGACCCGCGGCATCAGGGCGACCGCGGCGTCCTCCTCTGCCTCGATGAAGCCACCGGCCGGCTCCGCTGGCAGCTTGTCACCCCCAAATACAACGACGACATCTACCAGGACTGGCCCAACGCGGGCATCTGCGCCTCCGCCACCATCGAAGGCCAACGCGCTTACATCCTGGACAACCGCCGCAGTGTCCTTTGCCTGGACCTCGAAGGCCTGGCCAACGGCAACGATGGCCCCTACACCGACGAGGGCGCATACATGACGCCCACCAACACCCCCACCATGACCCCCGGCCCCCTGGACGCCGACATCCTCTGGCGTTTTGATGTGCCCGAGCAGGCCGGCATCTGGCCGCACGACGGCGCCCACGCCGCCATCCTCATCCGCGGCAACCATCTCTACCTCAACTCCGGCAACGGCGTGGACAACACCCACCGCCGTATCCGCCGCCCCGACGGCCCCAGCCTCATCGTGCTGGACAAGCACACCGGCCGCTACCTGGCCCGCGACCGCGAGAACATCGGCCCCCGCATCTTTCATTGCACCTGGTCCCCGCCCGCCCTGGCCCGCCTCAACGGCGTGGAGCAGATCATCTTCTGCGGCGGCGACGGCGTGATTTACGGCTTTGAACCGTGGGCGGACACGCCCCCCGCCGGCGGCCCGGGCACTTTGAAAAAACGCTGGCTCATTGACTTTGACCCGGAAGGCCCCAAGGAGGAGGTTCACCGCTTCATCGGCAACCGCAAGGAAAGCCCCAGCAACATCAAAAGCACCCCCGTCGTGGTGGGCGACAAGCTCTACGTCACCGGCGGCGGCGACATCTGGTGGGGCAAAAACCAGGCCTGGCTCAAATGCTACACCCTCACCGGCGAAGGCGACCTCACCCCCCACGCGCTGCTCTGGTCTGTGCCCCTCCAGCGGCACACCTGCTCCACCCCCGCCGTGCACGACGGCCTGGTGTATGCCGCCGACTGCTCCGGCCAGGTGCTCTGCGCCGACGCCGCCACCGGCCACGTCTATTGGCGGCATCAACTGGCGGGTGAAATCTGGTCCTCCCCCCTCGTGGCCGATGGCAAGGTGTACATCGGCTCGCGCCGCGGGGACCTCGCCGTCCTGGCCGCCGGCAGGGAACTGCGCCTCTTGGCCACCATCCAATTGGACAGCGCCATCGTGGCCACCCCCGTGGCGGCCAACGGCGTCCTGTACGTCGCCTCCCAGCGCACCCTTTACGCCGCCGGCGGCCGCCCCGCCCAACCCTGATGGCCCTCCCGCCGCCATGATCCTTTGTCTCGGCCCCACCCCGGCGCTGCAGCGGGTCATGCGCTTTGACCGCCTGCAATGGCACCGCGTCAACCGTGCCCGCACCACCCTCGACGGCGTGGCCGGCAAGGCCGTCAACGTCGCCAAAGTCCTCCACACCCTGGGCGAAACCCCTTTGCTTACCGGCTTCCTCGGCGGCGAAAGCGGGCGGAGACTCGAGGCGGAATTGCACCAGCGCGGCCTGCGCCAGGCCTGGGTGCGCGTCCCCCCGCCCACCCGCCAATGCATCACCTTGGTGGAGGAGGCCGGCGGCGTTACTGAATTGGTGGAAGAAAGCCGTCCCGTGCCGCCGGAAGCCTATGATGAACTGGCCTCCGTGGTGGAACAACACCTGCCCCGCTGCCGCGCCCTGATTATTTCCGGCACCTTGACCCCCGGCGCACCCCCGCACTTCTACGCCCGCTGCATCGCCCGGGCACGGGCACAGGGCGTGTTGACGGTGGTGGACACCCAGCGCGCCGCTCTGCAGGCCGCGTTGGCCGCCCGGCCCACACTTGTCAAACCCAACCGCCACGAACTCGAAGCGCTCCTCGAGCAGCCCCTGCCGGACGACACCGCTGTGATGCGGGCCATGCTCACCCTCCACCAGCAGGGGGCCGAAGTGGTTTTGATCACCGCCGGCGAACGCCCCGCCCTGCTCCTGGAAGGTGGCCGCTTCTGGCAGGTGCAGCCCCCCGCCATCCACGCCCTCAACCCCATCGGCTCCGGCGATGCCCTCACCGCCGCCCTCGTCGCGCGCCGCCTGCACGGCGAGCCCTGGCCCGAAGCCTGCCGCTGGGGCATGGCGGCCGGCGCAGCCAATGCCCTCTCCTGGATGCCCGGCGAACTGGAGCAGCACGAACTCGAGCGCCTGCTGGACCAGGTACGGCTCCTCCCGCTGACTCCGTCCCCCTGAAGCCCCCTTTTCCCCCATGCGCACCTTTTGCGAAATCCTGCTCGTCAGCACCGGCGGCTTCATCATCATGCTGCTCGAGATTGCCGGCGTGCGCTTTCTCACCAAGGATTTTGGCGGTTCTTTTTATGTGTGGATCAGCCAGATTGGCATGGTCATGGCCGCGCTGGCCCTGGGCTACTTTTGCGGCGGCTGGCTCGCCGACCGTTGGCCGCGCCCCGGCCGCCTGGCCCCCCTCCTCGCCGGCACCGGCATGTTCATTGCCGCCCTGCCGGCCTTCTCGCCCCCGCTCATCAACCTCATCGTCAACCGCCATCCCCTCGACCGCGAAATCCCCGCCTTCTGGCAGAAGGTGGACCCCGCCCTGGGCAGCGCGGTGTTGTTTCTCCTGCCCTGTTTCGTGCTGGCCATGCTCTCCCCCTTCACCATCCGCCTGACCGCCCGGGCGCTGGACCACGTCGGCGCGGCCAGCGGCCGCATCTACGCCGCCAGCACCGCGGGCAGCATCGCCGGCGTGTTTGCCACCGGCTATGTGCTGCTCGACTGGCTCAGTCTGCCGGCGGTGTTTTGCCTGGCGGGCGGTTTGACGATCGGCCTGGCCGGTTTATGTTGGTACATGAACCGTTTTTATGCGCCGCGTCCTTGAATATCTTTGCCTGAGCCTTTGCCTGGGCCTGCTGGCGCTGCCCGCCCCGGCCGCCGTGGTGCACGAGGTGTTCTCCGCCTACCACCACATCCAGGTGCGCGACGAGGCCGGCCTGCGCATCCTCAGCTTCAACGGCTCCCAGGAAACCCGCATGTCCCTCCTGAACCATCTGGAGGGACACTTCGACTATACCGAGTATTTTCATCTCCCCATCATCCTCAACCCCGGCCTGAGCAACGTCCTGATGATCGGCCTGGGCGGCGGCAGCACCCAGCGCGCCTACGCCTACTACTACCCCCGCGTGCGCGTGGACACCGTCGAAATTGATCCGGAGGTGGTGGTCATCGCCCGCCGTTTCTTTGGCGTCCTGGAATCCCCCCAGCACCGCATCCACGTGGCCGACGGCCGCGTCTTCCTCCGCCGCAACCCCACCCGCTACGACGCCCTCCTCATGGACGCCTACCAGACCGGCCGTTACGGCTCCGACGCCCCCCACCATCTGGTCACGCAGGAATTTTTCCAGCTTGCCGCCACCAACCTCACCCCCAACGGCGTGCTCATGTACAACGTCATCGGCACCCTGGGCGGCTGGAAGGCCGACCGCGTCGGCGCGCTCTATCGCACCATGAAAACGGTGTTTCCCCACGTCTATTGGTTTGCGGCTGAAAACTCCTTGAACGTGGTTTTATTGGGCACCAAAAGCCGCGAGCCCCTGACCCTCCCCGCCCTCCGCCAGAAATACGAGGAACAGCGCAAGCGCCAGGTGCTCATGCCGCCCTCCCTGGCGGTGCGCATCAACGCCTTCCGCACCAACGTGCCCCCCGCCGCCGCCCGCGCCCCCTTGCTGACGGATAAATACGTCCCCCCCACCGCCCTGCGCTGACCTCCCCGCGCCCCCCGGCGCCTAGCGCAGCAGGGATTGCTTCAGATGCTCCACCAGCTTGCGCACGTGGGGATCCACCTCCATCCGGTCCTTCACCAGCCGGCAGCCGTGCAGCACCGTGCCATGATCCCGCCCGCCCAGCGCCTCGCCAATCGTGTTCAGCGAGCTTTCCGTCAGCTCGCGCGCCAGATACATGACGATTTGCCGCGGAAACGCGATGTTCTCCGGCCGCCGCCGCCCGGTCAAATCCGACAGCCGCAGATCAAAATGCTCGGCCACGCGCTTGAGGATCACCTCCACCGTGACATGCGTCTGTCCCTCCTCATGCAGCACCTCGCGCAGCAAATTCTCCACCGCATCCAGCGTCAGGGGCTTGCGCGTCAGCGACGCATACGCCGCCACCCGCGTCAGCGCCCCCTCCAGCCGCCGGATGTTGGTGCGGATGCGGCTGGCCAGGAAGTTGATGATTTCATCCGGCAGCTTCACGCCCATCAGCTCCTGCTTTTTCCGCAGGATGGCCACGCGCGTTTCCACATCGGGCGGCTGCAGATCGCTCACCATGCCCCACTCAAACCGCGTGATCAGCCGGTCCTCCAGTCCCGCAATCTCGCTGGGCGGGCGGTCGCACGACAGCACGATCTGCATGTGCGCCTCATGCAGGGCGTTGAAGGTGTGGAAAAACTCCTCCTGAATCCGCTCCTTGCCGCTCAAAAACTGGATGTCGTCAATCAGCAGCACATCCGTCTGCCGGTATTTCTTGCGAAAACGCGCCAGCGTGCCGCTCTGAATGGCGTCAATGAATTCGTTGGTGAATTTCTCGCAGGACACATAGGCCACGCGCGCCGTCTTCTTGTGCGCCACCACATACTGGCCGATGGCGTGCAGCAGGTGCGTCTTGCCCAGCCCCACCCCGCCGTAGAGGAACAACGGATTGTACGCCTTGCCCGGATTTTGCGCCACCGCCATCGCCGCCCCGTGCGCCATGACGTTGTTGTCCCCCACCACAAACGTGTCAAACGTGTTGCGCGGATTGAACAGGGCCTCCCGATTGTGCCCGTTGATGGCGTCCACCTCCGCCGCGCTGCGGCTGCGCCCGCGGCTGCCGCCCGCCCGCCCCGGCGCCGGCTCGGCCGGCGCGGGCGGCACCGGCGTGCTGCCCGGTGCCGCCGTCTTGAACTTGATGTTTAGCGCCTGCCCGGTGGTCTGCGCCACGGCGTCCCGCAGCAGCCCCAGATAGTTGTCCTTGAGCCACACCTCGAAGAAATCATTGGGCACCTCCAGCGTAATCTCCTCGGGCGTGACACTCACGGCTCGCACCGGCGCAAACCAAAGTTTGTAAATGTCTGGATTCAGCATGCCCCGCAACGATTGCTGGGCCGAATCCCACACCTTTTCGGCAGTCACTTGCATGTTTGCCTGCTCCCGTTAACCAGCCCTGCGGCCTGATTTATTCACGTCCCCCCGATATGCCTGGCAAACAAGCCGGTGCGGCCAGCAAGAAATCCGGTCACTGGCTTTGGCCACGCAGGCCAAAGCTCGCATAAAAATGCCGCACTTGCCTTCTGCCCAATACATATCTGCCCTGTTGACAAGTACTTACGACAAAACCTCTCCCCAGCCTCGCTTGACTTGTGTTATCGGCGTTTGACTGGGTGCGTCGAAAACGCGGGCTGAGTTTTACGCCAAAGCGCCCCCCCTGCCTAGTAGAATATATCAACACTTTTCCACAACTTATTCACAGCCCTTTTCGGCCTGTAAAAACAGGGGTTTTGCAGCCTTCGGCCCCGCGCCGCCACGGCTGTCGCGCCCGCGCGCCTCATCCCGCCTCATTCACCGCGATTTTTCAAAGAATTCACGCCCTGACAACCTGATGGGGTCACCATGAGCTTTGGGTTTATTCACTGCCAACCTACCCCCATCACGGCACTTGTACAGAAAATTTTTCTGCAACCGAAGTGGACCCTCCCTGAGAAATTTAACCGGCTTTTCCACGCCCACAAACATGCCGCGGCGCCGCGCGCCACCTGCGGTGGCCCGCCCGCCGCCCGCCGCCCCGCGGCTCACCGCATGTTGGCAAAACTCTTTTGCAGAATCTGCCACGGCGCCAGCCCGGCCAGCGGCTTGCGCGCCTGCTCAATCAGCCGCTGCTCGACCTCATATTTCGTGGGCCGCCGCACCTGATAGAAAATGCCGAAATAGCCCGGAAATGGCTCATCCGCCAGTTGATAGGCGGCCACCTCATTGGTGACGTCATGCTCCGCCGGCACGGTCTTGAACTGGCCGCCTTTGCGCGGATTGGCCGCATCAAACGCCCCCTCGTAAAACTCCACGCACTCGCTCAGGCACTCGATGAAGCTGAAACCCTGATGATCAAACGCCGCTTCGAGCATTTGCAGCATGTGATTCGGATTGGTGTGGGTGGTGCGCGCCACAAACGTGGCCCCGGAGGCCAGCGCCTGTTTCAGCGGGTTGATGGGCCGGTCCACCGCGCCCGTCACATCCGTCTTGCTGCGGTAGCCGATCGGCGAGGTGGGCGAGGTCTGTTTCTTGGTCAGCCCATACACCTGGTTGTCCATCACCACCACCGTCATCTTGACGTTTTTGCGCGCCGTGTGCGTGAAGTGATTGCCCCCAATGGACAGCGCATCCCCGTCGCCGCTGAACACAAACACATGCAAATCCGGCCGCGTCAGCGCCACCCCCGTCGCAAAGGGCAGCGTCCGACCGTGAATGAAATGCGCCCCGTGCGCCTGCACAAAATACGGGAATCGGCTCGAGCAGCCGATGCCCGAAACGGTGGTGATCTTTTCGTGCTCCAGTTGCCGCTTCTCCAGCATCTTCAAAAAGATGGCCAGCACGGAAAAATCCCCGCAGCCGGGGCACCAGGTGGGATGATCCGCCACCAGATCCTTCTTCGTCAACGGCTTGCGGCCCGGCGCGGCGGGCATCACCGCCAGCGCGATCGTTTTTTCCTGCGTTGCTGTGGTGCTCTCACTCATAAGCGTCACCCGTTGCTCGTTCGTAAAGGTTATTGCGCTCCCGCCCCGGCGCGCCATTGCGCCAGCCGCGCCATCGCGCCCTCGTAAATCTCGCGCACTTTGAAGGTCAAGCCCTCGGTCTTGTTGAGACCCCCAATGTGATTCAGGCAGTAACGGGCGCGCAGCAACATGGCCAGTTGCCCGTACCCGTAAATCCCCTCATCATTCATCTCCACCACCAGCACATGGCGGAAACGCCGCAAAATCTCGTCCAGCTTCGGCGGCAATGGATTCAAGTAACGCAAATGCAATGCCGAGATGATCTCGCCCTGGCTGCGCGCCAAGTCCACCGCCTCGCGAATCGGCCCCTGCGTCGAACCCCATCCCACCAGCAGCAGCTCCCCCTCCGGCGGCCCGTACACCTCCGGCACGGGCAGCGTGGCGGCAAAGGCCTGGATTTTCTTCCGCCGTTTGGCCGTCATCGCCATGTGGTACTTGGGCGAGGCGCTGGGATGCCCCATCTCGTCGTGCTCCAGCCCGGCCGCCACCGGATACTTGCCGTTGAGCACCGGCGTGCCCGGCGGGATGTGCCGGGAGATGCCGTCCGGCGCGCTCAAATCATAGGGCTTGTGCTCCGCCACCGGCGTCAAATCAATCGGCAGCTCCTGGCAGATCTTCTCCAAGTCCGGCTCCTCAAATGCCTCGATCCGCGTGGCTATCGCCTGATCGCTGAGCACCGTCACCACCGTGTTGTACTTGCGCGCAATGTTCACCGCCTCGATGGCCGTGTAAAAACAATCCTCCACATCCGCCGGCGCCAGCACAATCCGCGGCGCATCCCCGTGCGTCCCAAAGCACGCAATGTGCAAATCCGACTGCTCCACCTGCGTGGGCAGCCCCGTGGAAGGCCCGCCCCGCTGCACGTCCACCACCACCACCGGCACCTCCGCCATCACCCCCCACCCAATCGCCTCCGATTTCAAGGACAACCCCGGCCCGCTGGTGCCCGTCACCGCCACCCGCCCCGCATAGCCCGCCCCCAGCGCCATGCACATGGAGGCAATCTCATCCTCGCACTGCACAAAAATGCCCCCGTACTTGGGCAGCTCCCGCCGCAGCAATTCCATGGTGTCCGACCACGGCGTAATCGGATAGGCCGCGCCAAAGCGCACCCCCGCCGCCAGAAAACCATACGCCAGCGCCTCGTTGCCATTCATCACCACCTGCGGCCGATGATGATGCCCTGGCTGAAAGCGGTACAGCTCCCGCGCCTTGTCCAGCGAGTAACCATAACCGGCATGAAACGCCGTCAGCGCGTTCGTCAGCACCGTGGCGTCCCGTCCCGTGAACCGCTCGCGAATCAGCTCCTCCAGCCGCGGCACGTCCAAATCATACAACCGCGCCAGCAGCCCCAGCGCGTAAAGGTTCTTTCCCTTGTCCTTCGAGGTCCCCCCAATCGCCTCCACCGTCAGCGTGGAAATCGGCACCCCCACATGCCGCCACCGCGCCGTCCACTCCGGCTTCGGCTCCACATTGTCGCTGTCGTACAACACCATCCCATCCGCCTTCAAAAAGTGGATGTGGTTCTCATACGAGTGCTGGTAAAACGCCAGCAGCAAATCCGCCTCATCCCCCGCGCTCAACACCTCCCCCGACCCAATCCGCACCTGGAAAATGGATGGCCCCCCCGAGATGGTCGAAGGAATGGTCATGAACGTCATGACCTCCTTCTCCGTGCGGCCCGCCAGGCGGGCCAAAAAACCGCCCAGCGCCTGAATGCCGTCCTGGGAATTGCCCGCAATACGAATCACCGCTTGCGCAATGTCCACCCGCTTCAGGCCTTCACCGGGCGCCGTGGGGGCCGTTTTGACTGTCTCCGCACTCATGCGAATTACTCTTCTGGGATGACAAACAGCCGGGGCGGACGCCACCGGCTGGCTGCGATTTCTTGCTGCGGTCAAGCTACCACTGCCGCCGCCGGTGTCAACGTTTATAGGATATATTAGATAGATTTATACTACTCAAGGCAACATCAATCCTCCTAAACCGCGTATTCCCCGCCTGGACTGCGCTGCTGCGGCCCTCCACAAGCTGAAGCTCTGGCCGTTTTTCGTCGCGCTCTCCCCGTCGTACCAGCCGGGCAACATGACGACTCCGCTCCTGCTGCCGGGATTGGGTTTTCCGGCCCGGGGGAGGGCGGGTCCAGGAAGCGGCCCTGCGTCCAGGCCTTACTCCTGCACCACGCGATAAAAGCGCCTGGGCTGGCTCGGCGGCTCCACGTGGCGCACCGTGCCCTGCAAGTTCACATAATTGGTAACGGTCAGCCAATCCCTGAGGTTGGTGGAGGTTTGCAGCGTGAAGCGCAACCCCTGCTCGCCCGTAAATTCAAACACCAGGCCGCCGCTCCGCGCAGGCGCCAGCCAGCGCGGCGTGGCATCGGGCTTCAGGCTGAGGCGGATGTTCCCGTAGGCGCCATTAAAACCGTCCACGGCGATTTGGTAAATGGCGTTGCTTTGCGCCGTAAAGGTCAGCCAGCTTCCCCGCTGCTGGGCCTGGGCGTCGTCATTGGCCGCCACCAGCGTTAACTGCTCCAGCGCCGTGCCGGTGTACACCGCCAGCACGGTGTCAAAATCACTGCCCACCGTGGACACCGTAAACCTTCCAGTCACCGGCGCCCGCCAGGTCCACCAAACCGAGGCGCCGCCGGCATTGCCGGCGTGCAGCGGCTCCCCAAACTCCTGGGTTGCCCCCAGATTCGAGGCCGTCACCACATTGGACAGCCCCGTCAACTGCGCCCGCTGGCTGAATTGGTCATTGGACGGCCGCACCAGCGGGCGGTTGACCTGCACCACCGCCGGAGCGCTCAGCACCGTGCCAAACTGATTGCTCACCAACACCTGGTAATTCCCCGCCTGGTTGACGTTGATGTTGGCCAGCAGCAGCACCGCATTGGTGGCGCCGGCCACCGCTTCGCCATCGCGCAACCACCGATAAAACAGCGGCGCCGTGCCCCCCGCCTGCACCTGCAGGTTGACCGTGGCGCCCTCCGTCACCGCCACACTGGCCGGCGCACTCAAGATCACCGGCGGCCGGCCCACCGTGAGGATCTCGATCCGGTAATCATCAAACAACAGATAGTTGTCGCCTCCGTTGGGCGGGCTGGACCAGTACCACACCGCATCAATTTCGCCCAGGTTCAACAGCACCGGATTATTGCCGTTGTTTATGGGCACCCCCTCCACCAACGTCATGCCGTCCAGCGACGCCTCCCACACATTGCGGTTGAAATCCATCAGCAGGCTAAACTCGTACTCCACATCATTGCCCATCGTCACATCGGTAGATTCCGGCGGCAGGCCATCATTCAGCCGATAATAAATGCCCACCGGCGACTCATCATTGTGAAAACGCACCTCGAACAAAAAGTCGCCCGACCGGTTGAACACCGCCCAGGCAAAATGGTCATAGCGTCCGTTGGTGGAATCCACCAGCCGCATCCGCGTGGAAAAACGCACCACCTGATTGGTGGCCGGCAGGTAGCTCACCGGCCGCCACACATAATGCCGGCTGTATGTTGTCGAATAAGTAGGTGAATAACCGATATACGCCATTTGCTCGCCCCCGCTGCCCGCGCTCAGAATCTGCGACGCCGGAGAGGCCCCCTGCATCGTCCAGCCATTCTGACCGTTCAGGGGCATCCCCGCCCGGTAACCATTGCTGGCGTTGAAGTCCGTGAAATAAAGGTTGCTCGAGGTCAACTGTTGCGCGATGTTCAGCACCATCGCCCCTGAGCTGGCTCCAAAACCATCCACCGCTATCTGGTAGGTCGTGTCCGCCCGCGCCCAGAAGTACACCTCGCTCCAGTACGGCGTGGGGGGCATGGCCGTCAACCCATCATCATTGCCCTGCACCAGCCGCAACGTGCCGAGCGTGTTGCCGGTGTACACCGCCAGCACCGTGTCAAAACTGCTTCCCTCCGTGGTGATGCGCACATACCCATCCCGCCCCGGCCGCCAGGACCACCACACCGAGCGGTTGGCCGGCAAGCCGTTGTGCTGCGGCTCGCCGCTCTCGGTGGTGGCGCCCACACTGGTGCCCGTGGCCGTGACCACGGCCCCCGTCAACGGCACCCGCTGCGCAAAATCATCATTCGGCGGGCGCTGCCCCAAATATTGCAACTGCAACTGAATGTCGCCCGCGGCAACATCCCCCAGCCAGCCCTGATAACCATCCACCGCGATGTAATACGTAATGCCGGTCACCACATTGAGCGTCACGTAACTTTGCGTGCCGCCCTCGGGATCATCATCATTCGCCGCCACCGCCGTCAGGCTGCCCAGGCTCGAACCCGTGTACACCGCCAGCAGCGTGTCAAAGTTGCTGCCGCGGGTGTGCACCTGAATGGCCCCGCGCGCGGGCGCCACCCACCGCCACCATACCGAACGCCCGCCCGCATTGCCCGCATGCTGCGGCTCGCCGCTCTCGCGCGTCGCCCCCCGGTTGACCCCGGACACCGTCACATTCGTCCCGCTCAGCACACTCGCCGCGGCAAAATCATCGTTCAACGGCCGGGCCGGCCCCTGAGCCTGATTGAGATTCAACTGAATGTTCCCCTGCGCGCCGTTGTAACCATCCACCGCAATCGCATAGACCGTGCCCGCCGCGGCCGTAAAGCTCACCCGGCTTTGCACGCCGCCGTTGGGATCGTCATCATTCCCGGCCACCAGGTTCAAACTGCTGACACTCCCACCGGTGTACACCGCCAGCAACGTATCAAAATCGCTCCCCGCCGTGGTCAGGCTTACGGTCCCCGACGCGGGCGCCACCCAGCGCCACCACACCGACGCCCCGCCCCTGTTGCTGCCGTGATTCGGCTCGCCGGCCTCCTTCGTGGCCAGGCGGTTGTGGCCGGTCACCGTGGCCAAAGCGCCGGTGAGGGTGATGGACTGCGCAAAGGCATCGTTGGCGGGCGGTGGCGTCACCGGCACGACGGCCAGGTTTAATTGAATGTCCCCGCTGGCGCCGTTGTAGCCATCCACCGCAATCTGATAAACCGTCCCCCCCGTCGCCTGGAATTGCACGCGGCTGCTGACGCCGCCTGCAGGATCATCATCATTGGAGGCCACGCTCGTTAGGGCGTTCACCGCGTTGCCCGTGTACACCGCCAGCAGCGTGTCAAAATTGCTCCCGGTGGTGTGCACCTCATAGCGCCCGCTCTGCGGCGCCGTCCAGCGCCACCACACCGAGGCCCCGCCCCCGTTGCCGGCATGCAATGGCTCTCCGCTTTCCCGGCTGGCCTGGCGGTTGTTGCCGCTCACCCACAAATTCGTGCCGGAGGCCAGCACGGTGCCCTTGGCAAAATTGTCATTCGCAGGCGGCGTAATGACCGTGTAACTGCCCACCCAATTCGTGCTCAACCGCCCCGGAAGATTGAGCGAAAAAGTCACCTCCCAGGTGGTGGCAAACGAGGGCACCGCCAGCAGGCCGGCATACCGATCCTCTGCCGCGTTGTAGGCCAGCACCACCGCGCTTTGTCCGGCAGGCTGCGCCGTCACCGTGGCGTTGGTCACGGGGCTTGCGGCCAGCAGGGCGACAGTGAATCGCGTCGAACTGCCCGCCACCACCGTGCTGCCCTCCGGCGGGCTGACCACCCACTGCACGGCATTGGTGGCAATGCCCTGCAACGCCTGCGCCGCGTTGACCCGCCCGCCCGTCACCGTGCGATTCAACAACGAACCCATGGCCACCGTCGTGCCCAGCAGGCGCTGGCGCATTTCGCTCACGGTCATCGCCGGCTGCGCGCTCCACACCAGCGCTGCCACCCCCGCCACGTGCGGCGCCGCCATGCTGGTCCCATTTAGGCTTTTGGTATCCGTGTCGCTGCCGTTGTAACACGAGAAAATCGCCACCCCCGGCGCCGCCAAATCCACCGACGTGCGGCCGTAATTGGAAAAATCCGCCAGCGCGCCCGTGCGGTCAATGGCCGCCACCGCAATCACGTTGTCCACCGCGTACGAGGCCGGATAGACCGGGGAAGTGTCGTTGTTATTGGCTTCATTACCCGCAGCGGCCACGAACAGCACCCCCCGATCCCGCGCGCGGACGAGGGCCTCATAAAACGCCTGGCTGTAAGGACCCCCGCCAAAGCTGCCGTTGATGACCCGCGCCCCCTTGGCCACGGCAAAATCCAGGCCCTTGATGGCATCGGAAGTTTTGCCGGAGCCGTTGGCGTCCAGAAATTTGCAAGCCATCAACCGCACCCGCCACGCCACCCCCACCACCGGCTGGCCGTTGTTGGCCACCGCCCCAATCGTGCCCGCCACATGCGTGCCATGCCCTTCGTCGTCCATGGGATCGCCCGAGCCGGTGATGGCGTTGATCCCATACACATTGTCCACGTAACCATCCCGATCATCGTCCACCCCGTTGCCCGGCACCTCCCCGGGGTTGCGCCACATGTTGGCCTGCAAATCTTGATGCGTATAACGAATCCCCGTATCCACCACCGCCACAATGACATTGGTGGAACCCACCGTCACGTCCCAAGCCGCCACCGCCCCCACATCCACCCCAACGGTGCCGCCGCTCTGCCCGGTGTTGCGCAACCCCCAGAGCCGCCCATCCGTGAAGGCCGCATCGGTGGGCGTGGCGCATTTCGTCAACAGCCAGTCCGGCTCGACCCAGGCAAACAAACCGCTGCGCTGCAACTTCTCCAACCGGGCCGCCAGCCGCCGGACGGCGGCCTTCGCGTCCACCGCTTCACCGGCGGCCGCTTTGGCCTGGGGCGTTTCCTCGAGGATCCACCAGCCAGGCAACAGCGCGATGGACGCCTGCGGCGCTTCACCCAGCGCCGCCAAATCCTGCGCGGTGGGCGCCGCCAACTGTCCCCCTGGCGCTGACCTCAGCTTCACCAGCACCCGCTCCGGATGCACCAGATGCCCCTTGTAAAGCACCGGCTCGGCGGCCATGACGCCGACGCTGAAACACAGGATCATTACCGCGGTCAAGAAACCCCAGGCTGGCCGTAAATGAAGTTGCATAGACGCTGTATGAACAACCGTAACCTTACCACATCGCCCGGCAGCACAACAGGTCAAAAACTTCACGGCATGTGGGGCCCATCCCTGTCTCTCCGCTTCGCCATTGGAGCCGGAGCATCTCCCCCTCGCGGCAAGAGCTCATGACCTTGAACTGCACCGAAGTAAGCCCGATACCCCAACCCTGGCCCCCCTCCCCGCGCTTTTGCATGGCCGAACCGCCCCGTTTAAGGTAAGGTGGGGCCATGGACAAGTTGCACGAGCAATTGGAAAAATATCTGCGCAAACAGCCCGTCCTGGGCCGCAAGGTTTACATCGCCAAAGGCGCCGTGGTGGTGGGCGATGTGACCCTCGGCGATCATGCCAGCGTATGGTACAACGCCGTCTTGCGCGGGGACATCAACCGCATCGTCGTCGGTCATCACAGCAACGTGCAGGATAACGCCGTGCTCCATCTGGCCGATGACTACCCCTGCCTCATCGGCAATTACGTCACCGTGGGCCACAGCGCCATTGTCCACGCCTGCACCGTCGAGGATGAAGTGCTCATCGGCATGGGCGCCGTCATCCTGGACGGCGCGGTCATCGGCCGCCAGTCCATTGTCGGAGCTGGCGCCCTGGTCACCCAGCGCACGGTCATCCCCCCCGGCTCAATGGTGCTTGGCTCCCCCGCCAAAGTGGTGCGGCCCCTCACCGACGAAGAGCGCGCCGGCCTCAAGTATTGGGCCGAAAAATACGCCTACAACGCCGGCTACCATCTGCAACACAAGATCAACGTGGGCAAACCGCTTAAAAGCTGATGATGCGTCCACTCTCAACCGCGGGATTCAAGGCCACAGCCTGCCTGTTGGCCGCCGCCCTCATCGCCGGCGCCGGTTGCGGCGGCAGCGCCCGCCGCCAGGCGGAACGGGATCGCGCCTTCGCCGCCGGCATGGAGCAGGCCCGGCAGCAAATGCAGGCCCAACAAGCAGTGATCAGCTTTCGCGGCCCGGTCAAAAATCCGGTGGTGCCCTGGACCGAAGGCCTGACCCTGACGGAGGCCCTGCTGCAGGCGGAAGTCACCACCCTGAGCACCCCGCGCAACCTGATGCTCATCCGCAAAGGCCAGGTTTTTCAAATCAACCCCCGCCGCCTTCTGCAGGGCCAGGAAAACGTGACGCTGGAACCCGGCGATGTGATTGAGGTGGTGCGCTGAACCGCCCCCGGCCCGCCTAATACAACAGCACGCTCGCGCGCCGCCGGGCAAATGCCTCCAAACCCGGCTCCCAGCGCCGCCGTATTTCCGCCAGCGGACGCCCGGCCTTGATGGCCTCCAACCCTTCCTTGTCCAACAACAGCCTGTGCACTTTGTCAATCGCGAAGTCCCGGGGATACAGCCGGTACAAGGTTTGCACCAGCACCACCCCCACATCCACCGCCCGCAGCCGCGTGCGATCCGTGATGATCAGATTCACGCCCCCACATTGCTGGCCGTGGAACACGCTGGCCGTGGGCGTGAATTGCACCGGCACAAACCGGATGCCCGGCAGCCCCGCCCCATTTAACGCCTCCGCCAGCTCCAGGTCATTCACATAGGGCGCCCCCACCACCTCAAACGGCGTGTCCGTCCCCCGTCCCACCGACACCGCAAATTCCAGCAGCCCCACGCCCGGATACAGCGTGGCCTGCGTCAGCGAGCGCATGTTGGGCGAGGGATTGATCCACGGCAGCCCCGTGGCATCAAACCAATCCTCCCGCCGCCACCCCGCCACCGGAATCACGGTCAAATCCACTTTCCACCCCCGCTCCTGCTGGAACAACCGCGCCAGCTCCCCCACCGTCATCCCGTGGCGGAGGGGCAGCGCGTGAAATGCCACAAACTGCGGCTCGCCCTCGTAAACCGGCCCCTCCATCACCACGCCGCCAAGGGGATTGACGCGGTCCAACACAAAAAACTTGAGCTGCGCCTCCGCCGCCGCCTCCAGGCAATAGCCCAACGTGGATATATAAGTGTAAAAACGGCAGCCAATATCCTGAATGTCAAACACCAGCGCATCCAGGTTCTTCAACTGCTCGGGCGCCGGACGCTGGCGCACTCCATACAGGCTGTACACCGGCAGCCCCGTCCGGCTGTCCACGCCATCAGCCACTTTCTCATCCAGCGTCCCCCGCAATCCATGCTCGGGACTGAACAGCGCCATCAGTTTCACCCCCGGCGCCTGATGCAACAAATCAATGGTGGAATTGCGCTGCCGGTCCGTGCCGGTGTGATTGGTGATCAAGCCCACCCGCAAGCCCCGCAGCGGCGCATAACCCTGCCGTTGCAGCACATCAATGCCATTGAGCACCCGCCGCGGAGCCGGCGGAAGCGCCTCGCGGGTGGGCAAAGCGACCGGCGGCGGGGTGGGCTTGGGCGGCTCGCTGCTCCTGCCGGCATATTGCGGCCGGGGTCCCTGGCAGCCCGCCATCACCACCAGCGCCCACACCCAAAACAACACCTGTCCGCTTCGTCCCCCTGCCGGGCCTCCCGGCCCTCCTCCCTGTTCCCCCCCGTTTGACCGGCCATGCTTCACTCCAGCCCTCAAGGCAACGGCGTTATCCGCACATTGCGGAAGTGGATCTCCTCGCCTTCCGCCGTCAAGGCAATCTTGCCCGCCACCACGTCACATCCCACCGCCCGGTTGACGGTCACCCCATTGATCTTCTGAACGGCCATGTCGCCGTACACCAGACCCTCAAACCGATTCCACTGGCCCGCCGGTTTCTCCATGGCCCGAAATCGCCGCAGATGCCTCAGCGTGCCGTAGGGCGTGTTGGTAAGCACGCGAAAACGATCCTCCGGCCCCGTATAAACAAACCCCCGCAAGCCCCAAAAATCCCCCGCCTGCCCTTGATTCAATTGGAATTCCAGGCTCCGCGGCCAGATGCTGTGCTCCCCCGTCAACCGCACCAGCACGCCTCCGTGGCTCTGGGTGGCCCCCGGCGGAAAGCGGTACTCAAACTCAATTTTGAAATTCGTATAATCCTTCTCAGTGTACAAATAGCCCTTGGGCGCGCCCCGGCAAATCAACACCCCGTTGGTCTCCATCTGCCACACCGCCGCCGTGGCCGTGCCCGCCTGCTCGCTGTACGAACGCCACCCGGCAAATTCACCCTGCGCGCCCGCCGCCGTAAGGCTGGGCGCCACGCCGCCCCGCGGCCCCGTGGCGCAGGAGACGCATCCCAACACCAACACCGCCATCACCAAACCCAAACCAAGTTTCATCCTCATAACGCCCAGCATGCCATCCCCCGCCCGCCACTGCAATAGTTTCAAGCTGGCGCCCCGCAGGCAGGCACCCCCGCAGGGCAGCGGCTCCCTTGGCGTTTGCCATCATCCTCCCGCGCCGGGAGCAACCCCGGCCTGCCCAGGCCACGCATCTCCATATTTCGGAGTTGGGGCAGGGAGGATTCGGAAGCGATGCCTTTTGCGGCCGGTCTTCAGCCCCGCGCCGGCCGCCTGGCCTTCACCAAAAACAAGTCCGCCTGATCCTCCCCCTCCTCATACACCAGCCCGGCATCGCGCAGCATCAGCGGCCAGCAGTCCAGCGGCGGCAGATGATCATGCGTCACCGGCCCCTGAAGCTGGTGATGAAACTCGTTGAGCGCCTCGCTCCCGCACAGGTGCAGCACCACCAATACACCCTCCGGCTTCAGCACCGCCGCCAGATGCCGCAACGCCGCATCCTGATCCCGGAAATGGGGAAACGCATTGAAACACAACACCCCATCATACGGCCCCCCTGGCGGCGGCCCCTGGCAGACATCCGCTTCCAGGAAATCGGCCGACACCCCGCGCGCGCGCGCCAGCGCCAGCATCGCCGGAGAAAAATCCACGGCCGTCACCCGGCCCGGCGCCACTTGCTCCGCCAGCCAGCCCGTAATCTGGCCGGTCCCGCAGCCCACCTCCAGCAGCCGCTGCCCCGCGTGCAAGGGCAGCCGCGGCCTCAAGCCCCGCAGCCGCTCAAGCACCGCCGCCGGGTTGCTGCAGTGGGTGTCCCACCGCGGCGCCAGTTGATCAAAATAAACAATCCGGGGATCCACCTTGCTCGCAGTATAATTCATACGATTTTTATATTGCGTAATACGATGCAGTCGTCATACTATTTATAAAAATCGTAACAACTTCGGACGGGTTGGTCAAGCCCCACCCCCGCCCGGGGTAACCATAATACGGGGCCTGAACACCAAGCTCATGTCCACTTCAATGAAAATGATGCATGGCCTCCTGGCCACCGCTGGCGCTGCCCTGCTCGCCGGCGCCACGGCCCTGGCCGCCAACCTCGAAACCCACGCCAACCTGCAATCCGTTACCACCAACGGCACCAGCGCCTGGTCCGGGTCATTTCCTTTCACCATCCGCGGCGTGCTCCTCACCGACCCCGAGGAAATGCTCAATCCCACGCCCAATTATATCCCCTACGACCCGGGCTACAGCGGCCCCACACGCATGGGCGGCGAATGGCAGATCGTCTTTCAGGCCGTGGACGCGGGCGACCGCGGCGGCACGACCTGCTGGATGGGCCAAAACTACGGCAACCTGCCCTGGGTCCGCGACAGCGAGCTGAGTTACACCAACGCCGCCTGGGTGGCCGAAGTGCTCCGCCTCAGCCACGACCCGGAAACCGGCCGCAAATTCCGCAAAGGCGACTTGATTGAAGTAACCGTGCGCCGCTCCCTCTTTTACGGCGGCAAACGCAACATCAACGAAGCGCATGACATCTCGCCCAACGCCAATTTTGACATTCGCCTCATCACGCCCAACTACGGCCTGCCCACCCCCGAAACGGTGACCCTGGCCCAGGTGCGGCGCGTGGACGACGGCAATCCCGCCACGCACGAGGATATTTTCGATGTCACCCGCCAGTCCGGCGGCGAGTATTACCAGGGCATGCGCGTCCGTTTGGTGAACCTGCAACTGGTGAATAATCCAGCCTTGACCAATTCCCTCGGCGCGCGATACTACGGCACGAATGGCTGGAATCCCAACGCGGTGTGGGGCCAGCGGCTGTGCACGGTGACGGACGGCGCCAACCGCTACTTCACCTTGCGCCTGCCGCGCTACAGCGTGGGGCCGATGCCGGAGGGACGCTTTGACGCCATTGGGGTGTTTACTCAGGAATCAGGCTCAGGGACGGACGGCACCATGGGCTATGAGCTGTTCGTCCAGGAAATCCAGCCGCACACCGCCCCGGGCCTGGCGATTGGTCAGGCGGTGTGGATCGGATGGCCGCAATCGCAGGGACAATGGCAGCTTGAATGGGCGCCCACCGTGGACGCCCAAACATGGACGGTGATTACCAACGCGCCCATGTCGTACAACGGATTGAACATTTTATTGGAAGCGCCAACTGCGGCCCAGCGCTTCTATCGCTTGCGTCCCGCCAACTAACGGGTTGGCTGCGACGCTCCTGCCGCCGGTGGCGTGAGGCGAGGCGCGCTGCCGGCGGCTTTTTTATTCCCACCACCAACCGGGCCGCCATCCCGGCGCCCTCGCTCCGCCTTCCCCTCGCCGTCAGGCGCGGGCTTCGTGTCCCTGCTTTGGTGTTTATTCGTGTTTATTCGTGGTCAAAAACTCAAGCAGCGGAGGGTAATCAGCCCCAGCCATGGGCCCCTCAACAGCCCCCCCGCTCCAATGCCCGCTCATAAGCCTCGTTCACCAGATAATCGCGCCCCAGCGCCGCCCGCAGCGGATCGTCCTGCTCCTCGCAAAAACCATAATGAAGATGCCTGCGCCAGCCCTCGGCATACTTGAACTTGCGCGACATCCGCCCCACTTCGCGCGCAAACTGCTCCATCACCTGCAAATAGGAGTCCATCCCCTGCGTGGCGTCCAGCCAGCGCTTCTGGCTCTGATGCGCCGCCAACGCCTCCCGCTTCCGCGCCTGCACCCGTGTCGTGTTGACAAACGCCCCGGGCAGTACCCGCCGCCGCAGCGGATCACGCAGCCCGTGCGGCAGGGCATGATACACCGTCACCGGCCCCGCCACCGGCGGGCGGGGCGGTTGGGTCTTGATATTGGGCATCCCCCGCACAAACGCTGCGCTCACCGCCACCCGGCACGCATTGGTGTGATCCTCCATGTAATCCTGCGGCGAAGGCACCAGCAGAATCCGCGGATTTACCTCCCGGATCACCGCCGCCACCCGCAGAATGAGGCCCAACTCATAAAATATTTCGAGGTCATCCACCACCGGCGCATGCCATGTCGCCCCCAAGATGCGGCAGGCGGCCTGCGCCTCGCGCGCCCGCACCCGCCGCACCACCGCCGAAGGATGCTCCAGGCTGCCGCAATTGCCGCTCGCCAGATTCAGGTAATGCGCCTCCCACCCGGCCTCGCGCAACAACAGCAGGGTGCCGGCCATCATGAATTCAATATCATCCGGATGCGCCGCCACGGCCATGACCACGGGTTTCATGCCCGCCATCATGCTCCGTCACCCCAACGCAAGGCAAGCTCCCGCGCCGCCCCCCTGAAAAACCGAAAAGCCGGGTTTTTGACCCGGCTTCTCAGTTGAGAACAAAGCTTTTTACCCGCTTACTCGCCCTTACCACCTGTCATCCGACGTGGCGCCGCGGTTTTACGCCTTTGCACACAGTCCGCGATATTTCGTCGCAATGACGCCTCTAATGTACTCGCGGCGGCTTTTCGTGCCAGTCACCAGTTCTGGGGACACGCTGGGGACACCCTTGTCCCCCCTACCGCCGCAGGAATTTGGCCACCGCCTCCGTGCGCGTGCGCACCTGGAGCTTCTCATAAATGCGGCGGATGTAGGTGTGTACCGTCTCGTAACTGACGCCCAGGCGATCGGCAATTTCCTTGTACAGAAAACCCTGGCTCAACAAATCCAGCACCTCCTGCTCCCGGGGCGAGAGGTTTTCCGCCGGCTGCGGCGACGGCCCGGTCCGCTGAAAAGACTGCACCACTTTCCGCGCTATGTGCGCCGTCATGGGCGAGCCGCCGGCATGCACCTCCTTGATGGCGGCCAACAACTCATCGCGGGAAGTCCGCTTCAGCAGGTACCCGCTGGCCCCGGCCGCCAGCGCGTTGAAGATGTTGTCCGTGTCCTCATATACGGTGAGCATGACCACCTGGGTCTGCGGCAGTTGCGGCTTGAGCCGGCGCACGCACTCCACCCCGTTCTGCCCGGGCAGGTTGATGTCCATCAACACCACATCCGGCTTGACTGCCGGCAGGGCCGCCAGCGCCTCCTCCGCATTGGGATATTGTCCCACACAGCGAAACCCCTCGGCCCGCTCCAGCACCCGCGCCAGGGTGGAGCGCAACTGGTCATTGTCCTCCACAATCGCAACAGAAATGGCCATGACGCCGCGCCCCGCTTATTTCTTGCCCTTCGGATCCAGGTTTTGCTGCAGCTCCTCCGCCGTCACCGTGGACGCCACCCCCTGCGGCGGCACGTCCACCTTGCTGACCCACAGCAGCGCGTTGAGCACCACCTTGCGGAAGTTTGGCTCGCCCCAGTTCGCGTGAAAATGCCCGCCAGTGAACCCAAAGCTGCGCCCCCCATTCGGCCGCTCCACCGCCCACATCATCACCTCCTCCCGGCCCGAAGCCGCCTGCACATGCGGATACGGCCCCGCCGGCCAGACATACGGGCCGTTGCGCACCTTGTCCGAAGGCGTCGCCGCCAGAATGGGAATGATCCCCTCCATGTTCTCGCGGAAGCGCAAGCAGAAATACCACTCGTCCTTGATGGAAAACGGCTGCACCCCGCGGGTGGTGGGATGATTCACAAACCGCTTGAACTCCGGCTCCCAGATGGGATTGCACGAGTACCGGTCCTCATAGTACCCACCCACCCACTCCAAAAATTCCTTCCCGCCGCGGTCCTTGGGCACCTCGCAGGCATAATGCATCACGCCAAAGCCCACCCCCTTGTCCAGCAACCCCTGCAGCAATTTCAGGCGATCCTGTTGGATGGCCGGATGCCCCCCGCCGCCATCGGCATAAATCACAATCGCATCCGCCCGCTCAAGCCATCCCGCCTCCGTGGGCCAGCCGTTGGAGGCCACCAGCGTCTTCAACCCCGGCACCTCCGCCAGGCATTTTTGCAACAACAACGCCCCCGCCCGGAATTCATGCATCCCCGGCGGATGACTCGGCCGCCCGGCAATCAGCAACAACGTGCGCTCCGCCGCCTGCCCGTGTAATGCCAGCAGCGCCACCCCAGCAGCCAATACTGCCCATCTGGTCTTCATACGCTCATGTTTTCTGTGTGTTTGTCTATCTAATGTCGAGCATGCAGCCGCCCCTTGCAACTGTCAATCACCCCGCAGAACACCCCCGACGCCCCCCTTCACCACCGAAAAAACCATTTGCGCCCGCTGCCCCTCCTTTGCATCTTCCCTCTCATGCCAAATGAATTGCTCGACGTGGTGGATCCCAACGATGAAGTGGTGGGCCAGGCCCTCCGCAACGAAGTGCATTTCCAATGCCTCCGGCACCGGGCCGTGCATGTGCTGGTCTTCAACCGCCGCGGCGAAATCTTCCTCCAAAAACGCAGCAGCCGCAAGGACCAACACCCCAACCTGTGGGACTCCTCCGCCTCCGGCCACGTGGACGCCGGCGAAAAATACGATCACGCCGCCGAGCGGGAGTTGCTGGAGGAAATCGGCCTGGCCGTGACCACGCCCCCCGTGCGCCTGTTCAAGCTGCCCGCCTCCAATGCAACCGAACAGGAGTTTGTCTGGGTGTATCGCTGCGAAGCCGAGGGCCCCTTCCGCCTCAACCCCGAGGAAATCAGCGAAGGCCGATGGCTCGCGCCGGAAGAAGTGGATTGGTGGCTGCAGCACCAGCCCGGAAAATTTGCGCCGGTCTTCCCCTTGATCTGGCGCGAATGGCGCCGCCGCCAATCCCCGCCCCCATCCGCCTGACGCCGCGGCTCACGGCCGCGAATTGGCCGGCAGCGGCGGCAGCGCGCCCGGCACATTGGCAAAGTCAAAGCCCACCACCGCCTCGGCCGCCAGCGTGGCCACCACCGACCGCAGTTTCACCACATTGCCCCCGCTGGGATGATTGCGGTTGGTGTACAACAGCACGAAGGTCTTGGAAAAGGGATCAATCCACAGGCTCGTCCCCGTCCAGCCGGTGTGCCCGTAAGAACCCAGCGGCAGCACCTTCCCGCGCGGCCCGGCATAGGGCGAGTCAATATCCCAGCCCAGGCCCCGCCGCGCACTGCCCCCGGGCGGCGATTGCACGGAAACCATGAGTTTCACCGTCTCGGCCTTCAACACCCGCCGCCCCTCCAGCTCGCCTTCGTTGAGCATCATGCGGCAAAAACGGGCCGTATCCGCCACGGTGGTGAACAGGCCGGCATGCCCGGCCACCCCCCCCATCCGCCGGGCCGTGGGATCGTGCACCACCCCGCGCAATACCGTGCCACCCACCCGTTCGGTGGGCGCAATGTTCGCCCGCCAATCGTCCGGCGGCAGAAATCGCGTCTGCCGCATGCCCAGCGGCTCATAAAACTTTTCCCGCGCAAAATCCGCCAGCGACTGCCCGGATACCCGGCGCACGATCTCCCCCAACAGAATGAAATTCACGTCCGAGTAGCGGAAGGTCGTCCCCGGCGCGGGATTGGGCCGCTCGCTGACCGCCTGCGCAATGGCCCCCGCGTAGCCATTGAAATCGCGCCGCGTCAGGCCCGACGGCAACCCCGAATAATGCGTCAGCAACAGCCGCACCGTGATGGCCTCACGGTCCTCCCCCACAAATTCGGGCAGATGCTTGGATACCGGGTCATCCAGCCCAATCTTCCCCTGCTCCACCAACCACAAAATGGCCGGCGCGGTGGCCAGCACCTTGGTGAGCGACGCGGCATCAAAAATCGTGTTGGTGGTCATCGGCTCCGGCGCGGGGGTGACGGCCCGCTGACCATAGGCTTTCACGTAGGCCGTCCCGTGGCGCTCAATCCACACCACCGCCCCCGGAGCATCCCCGTTGGTGATGGCCGCCGTTATGGCCTGATCCAGCTCGGCCAGTTTCTCGGGCCGGAAAACCTGGGTCAGCGCCGCCGCGCTCCAGGCCGCCGGGGCCAACACCAGCCAACCCAGCCCCAGAACCAGCATCAACCACTGCCGCCGCGACCAAACCCAACTCGGAGCGCCCCCGGCGCGCCGCCGTTCAAGATGAGCCATCATGCCATTCCTTTAGATGCTTGAGCGCCGCTGAAAGTTACGCCCTCCTGCCCCGGCCCCGCCCTGCCCGCCCGGCACGTCCAAAAACCCTGCCGCGCCCCCCCCGCACGCATGGGCTTCCTCCGCTCAGCAATCCGGCACTCGCTCACGCCTCCTCTCCTTCCTCTTCCCCGCCCGTGCCCCCGGCGTTGTATTCGTGCAATTTGTTGCGCAGGGTGCGTACGCTGATGCCCAACAACCGGGCGGCATGCGTGCGGTTGCCGCCGCACTTCTCCAGCGCCGCCAGGATGTGCCGCTTCTCCAATTCCGCCAGCGGGATGACCTCCGCCCCTGCCGGTGGGGCGGCCGGCGCCATCCCGGCGGCCGGCGCCATCCCGGCCGGGGTGGCGGGGGCGGCCTCGGCCGCCGGCGTGGCCGCCGCCAGGCTCACCGTGCGCATCAAGCCCAGATGCTCCGGCTCGATCACCCCGCTTTCGCCCCCCAGAATGACGGCGCGCTCGATCACATTCTGCAACTCCCGCACGTTGCCCGGCCAGTCATGCTCCACCAGCGCCGCCTCGCTGGCGGGCGAGAGGCCGGTGATCTTCACCCCATGCTTGCGCATGAACCGCTGCATGAAATGCCGCGCCAGCAACAGAATGTCCTCTTTCCGCTGCCGCAACGGCGGCACCAGCACCGGCACCACATTCAACCGGAAAAACAAATCCTGCCGGAATTCCTTGCGCGCCACGCTCTGCTCCAGATGCCGGTTGGTGGTGGCAATCACCCGCACATCCACCTTCACCGTGCGGTTGCCGCCCACCCGCTCAAACTCCCGCTCCTGCAGCACCCGCAGCAGCTTGGCCTGCACCGCAGGCGAGATTTCGCTGATCTCGTCCAGCAGAATCGTCCCCCCATGCGCCAGTTCAAACCGGCCTTCCCGCTTGGCCAGCGCCCCCGTAAACGCCCCTTTCTCGTGGCCGAAAAATTCGCTCTCAATCAGGTTTTCCGGGATGGCCGCACAGTTCACCTTGATAAACGGCGCCCCATTCCGCGGGCTTTGTTGATGCAGCGCCCGCGCCACCAGCTCCTTGCCCGTCCCGCTTTCCCCCTGGATCAGCACGGTGGCCTCCGTGCGCGCCACCCGCCGGATGAGCTGCCGCAAATCCTCCATCGCCTTGCTCTGCCCCAGCAGTTGAAAGGCGTCCTCGTCCTCCGCCTGCCGCCCATAAAACTGGTTGACCCGCAACAGTTGGGTGAACTCGGCCGCCTTGCGGATCACCACCTCCAACTGCTCGGCGCTGAACGGTTTGATCAAATAATCAAACGCCCCCGCCTTCATGCACTCCACCGCCGACTCCACCGTCGCAAAACCCGAGATCATCACCACCAGCGGCCGCACCGGCCGGCTGTTCAGCCGCTTGAGCAAATCCGTGGCATCCCCGTCCGGCAGCCGGATGTCCGCGATCAGCAGGTCAAAATTGTCCCGCGCCAGATAATCCTCCGCCGCCGCAATGGTTTCCACGGCCGCCACGTCATACCGCCGGGAACGAAGCTGTTGCTCGAGGTTTTTGCGGACAATCAGGTCGTCTTCGAGAACAATGATTTTCTCGATCGGCATGGCGGAATTATATCAGGCGGCGGTATGCCGGCGATATAATTCTGTGACGTACCCCTGCCCCGAGGCAGGGCGGGGGGCCGGCCAATGTGCGGGAGGCACCAGCCCCAACCGCAGCCGGGCCTGCTGATTCTCCCGGTCCAGGGCCAGCAGCCGCAGCACCATGGCCTGATTCTCCTCCAGCAGGGCGCGCCAGCCGGCCGGCATCTGCCGCTGCGCCGCCGGCAGCCGCTCCCACGCCTCGCGCCGCGCACGAAGCTCCCGGGTCAGCTCCTGCAATCGCGGCAGGACCTGCCGGCGCAGTGCGTCCACCTCCGCCAGCACGGTCAGTTCACCGCTTTGCAACCCGGCGGCTTCCCGTTCAAAGGCGGCCAGCAGCTCCTGGCACACCTGCCGATGCTCCTGCAAAGGTTGTAATGCGCTTTCCATCACGACTTCGGCCCGGGCGCCGCCGGCTCCGGCGGCGGCTGGCTCGCGTTGCCCTTGGGCAGCGCGCGGGTGGGCAGCAGGTTTTCCGCCTGCGCCCGCCATTGCAAAAACTGGATGCGCCATTGCGCCATCTCAATCAAGGCCTTGAGGCCGGGGGAGGGCGCGTCACTCAGCTTGCTGGAAAGCGCCAGCACCTGCTGATAATAATCCCGCGCGCGCTCCGGCTGTTTCAAATGCTCATAGACCAGCCCAATCTGATACAGCACCGGGCCCTGCCACCGCGGCGAAGCATCCAGATTCAATAAACTCAGGTAGATTTCCAGCGCGTTGAGATAATCCCCCTCCTGATACAACTGGTTGGCCAGTTCATTGCCCGTGCGCTGCTGCCAGTAGGCCCAGTTCTGCGGGTTTCTCGCCGCGTCCCGCCGCTGCTTCTCCAACAGGGCCAGCACCTGCTGCAGCGCCTCCCGATTCCGCCCCAGTTGCTTGAGCGCGCTGGCCAGCAAAAACCGCACCTCCGCCTCGTCCGCGCTCCCCGCATACTTTTGCAGGTACTCCTGCGCCTGCGGCACCAGGGTCTCATGCTGATGCAGATGCGCCAGGGACTTCAAATACCGGTAATGCATCCGCTCCTTGTTCAGCTCCGGCGAATCCAGCCGCAGCAACCGCGCATAAAACTCCGCCGCCTCGGCATACTGGCCCCGCCCATAATACGTCTCCGCAATCTCCGTCTGCGCCAGCAACACCAGCCGCTGGTAATATTCAAACTGATCCAGCCGCAGGGACAGCGCGCTGGACAACACCGCGTAAAACTTGCTCAACGCCAGCGCCCCCACCCCCATCTCCCGGTACAGGATGCCCTGCCGCAACAAAATCTCCGGCACCGCCGGGTCATCATGGTAACGCTTCACGTACTGCGAGAAAATCTGCTGTGCCCGCCCAAGCTGCCCCTCCTGTTGCGCCACCAGCGCCAGCTCAAACAGCGCCGGCCGCTTGATCTCCTCCGGGGCGTCCGATTCCAGAATGCCAATCAGCAATGCCGCCGCCTGCCGGTGATCCCGCATCTTTCGCAGCTCCCGCGCCGCCTCCAACTGCTCCTGAAACTGCCTCACCCGGAACACCTGATTGGACGCCTGCAGTCTCAGCGTCAGCAGGTTGCTGCTCGTTATCTGGCCCGGCGCCGGTGGATTGGTCAAGGTCCCCGCGCCCCACCCTGTAACCCCGGCTTTAACCAGCCGCTGCACATAATCATTAATGAGACCGGCCGCCGGACTGTTGGTGGGCGCCTCCACCACATTCTGGGACGCCTGCGGGGCCGCCGCCGGCGCATTGGTAAGCCTCACCGGCGGCCCGTTGGATGCAACGCCCGCCGGCGCCGCCCCCTCCAGCCGCGCCCCCGCCAGCGCCGTGGCCAGCACCCCTCCCAACGCCAGCCCACCCCAACCCCCGCCGGGAAGGCCGCGGCACCACACGCCACAGAATATTTTTAGAACTTTCATGGAGCTGGCCGCCGCGGTTCAGGCGTCTCGTAGCGTGCCGAGCTGGGCGGAATCCGGCCGGGCTGCGGCGGTTGAAACAACGGCACGGTCACCATGACCCCGGCACTATTCGTGCCCCCCACGGGCGCGGGCATCTTGAAATACTGCACCAGCATCTGCGGCGTAATCTCCGGCTCGGCCGAAACCTGCGCCGACGATGGCGCTGGCGGCGCCGCCACATTGGTGACGTTCAAAGAAGGCCCAGGGAACACTTCCACCGGCCCAGGCGCCACATTGGTGGAAACTGCCGGCGCTGGCTCCACCACCGCTGCCGGTGCAGGGGGGGGCGTGGGCGGCGCAGCGTCCCCGGAGCTGGGCGCTTCCGCCACGGAAGCCGCCGGGGCCTCCACTGCCGGCGCAACCGGCGCCCGGGCAGCCCGCACCGGCCGCTCATAGCGCAGCGGACCCGGCCCCAGCAGCGGCAAATACGCCGCCCCCGCCGGCCATGCGGCCGCCATGCCTAAAACCACTATGACCCAGCCTCGCAACACAAAAAATCCCTGCTCGCAAACTCCATGCGGCGACCCTCACCCCGCCCGGGGCAGGCCGCCCAATATCTCAGCTATCCTATCGGCAGGAAAAAAAGAATCTTTAGACCAAAATCGCCCCCCAACCCAAGTCCCGGAAGACCCTCACTTCATAACGGCACCGTAACCACCGCCCCCGTCCCCTCCCTTTTTGCACTTTGCACTTTGCATTTCCCCTTCCGCATTTTCCCTTCTGGAAAATGACGGGAGGGATGGACAAGGCGGGAAAATGATGGAAGAGCCTGGAAATGAGGGAGTTATGAGGATTTTTTTAGCGAGGGCGGGAAATTAGCAAAATAGGCTGCGATAACGATAAAGTGACAAATTTTTGAGCAACATTTTCTGCTAATTTCGGTGGGATGATTTTGATCCAGGAGGCTAGATCACAGGAGGCTAGATCAGGCGGTGGGCGCGGCGGCGAATGGCGCGGGCGCGATCGGCCATGCGGCGGGCCTGGTGCTCGAGCCAAGTGGCGGATTCCTCGATCTCTTGGAGTGAGGCCTTAGTGGTTAGGCGGTAGCCGAGCTGGCCGGAGATGATTTGTCCGTCGGAGTTTTCGGCCAGGAGGCGGAGCCAGCGTTTGTTGTGCTCGGTAGGTGGGAGGCCGAGCTCTCGGCAGAGGGCGCCGGCGCTGAGCCAATCTGGGGCGGAGGCGAGGATTTGGAGGACTCGATCCATGCCGCCGCGTTGGGCCAGGATGCGCCGGCCACGGCGGGTGAATTGGAGATCGAGTTGTTCGAGCATGGCTAAAAAGGTTCGTCAACTGATTCGCGACGGCGTGAAATGGCGCGAGTCAGATCCACCAGCAGCAGGCTTAGTTCGGCGTCGCGGAGATCTTCAGGTGGACGATTCCCATACTTATCGCGCAGGATGGCCCAAAGGTAGCGATTGGCGCGGGCTGATTTTGTTTTTTCGGATTCATTTCCATCCTGTTGCAAAAGGACTGCAAGCTCGCCTAAAAGCTGGTTTAACTTCCACATTTTTCTTTTCCGCTGCTGGGCTGCTGGTAGGAGTTGGGCCTGGAGGTCATCGGGCTGGCTCCACGAGCGAAATTCGGCGATGACGAGATCGAGCTCGTGGTTATCGAGTTCGAGCATGCTTGAATCGTGTCCCAGTGCGCGGCGATGGAGTTCGTGGCGGTCCGGTACCTGGATGCCGGCGCGCTTGCATTCGGCGACGACGGCGGCCCATTCCCGCCAATACCAGGCTTTTTGTTTCGGTGTTGGCATGATTAGGTTTCGGCCGTGATTTTTTGAACAAGTCGGTCGAGCGACTCAGCGAATCCGGGCCGGGTATCACGAAAGGCGTCAATTCGATAGACTGCATTCATGATCGCTCCGTGGTGACGACCAAAAATGCGTGCGGCTTCGCTGAACGTGGCGTTTGCAACGCGGACAGCGATCCACATGATGATCATTCTAGCTAAAGCGTGGTGTTCATCGCGTTTTCGCGAGAGGATTTCTTCGCGGGAGTAGCCTGAGATTTCGGTGATTGCGATGATTGCTTTTTCAATGAGATCATCGCGGAACTTTCCTGTGGTTTGGGCGGCGAAAAGACCGACTCGCAGGCCGATGATCTCATCTGGCGTCCAAGCCAGGCAGCGCCTGGGAGCCGTCGGCGGTTGAGGAATTTGTATGAGCGCATTTTTCATGTGGGGCTTGGGTTTTGGTTGAATCAGGTTGATTCTTCGATTCTTGGTTCGATGAAAAAGATCTCGTCCTGCTCGATGCGAACACCAATCTTTTTAAGCTGATCCTGGCCGATGGATTCACGTGCGGAAATGAGGGCTTCGCGATCAACCTCCTTTTTTGTCCTGATGAATTTGTGGAAATTTTGATCGCGCTCCATCATTTCGAGCACTTTGGCCCAGGTGAAAGGCCGGATGCACCTGGCTGCGGGTGGGCAGATCCTGAATCCGAAGCGCCCATGAGCACATTCGATGCTTTTGATGGCGCCGAATTCGGCGGGGTTGGATTCAGCCCATGATTCAAGGGCAGCAGACATGGATTCGATTTTCTCCTGCAACGATTCGATTCGTGGCCGGAATTCATCATCAATGGCCTTGATGCGGGATTCACGATCAAGTTGGTGGTGGCGGAGGTTGATGGTGGCGGCGCGGATTTGGCCGAGCAGCTCGACGGCTTCGTCGCGGGTTGTGGGTTGTGTGGTTTTTTTCATGGGATCAGGATTAGTCGTGGTGGTGGGGAAGGTGGTGTTGAACTTTGGGGATGAAAGTTGGGATGAACATGGGATGCCCACCATCGCGGGCGAGAATGGAGACTTCGCCGCGGATGATCATGCGGCGGACTTTGGGGTCATCCTCGGTGAACTTTTTGAGGATTGATGTGATGAAGTTCAATTCCTCTGCGGAGAGGTTTTCCAAGTGAAGTCTGAGCGAGTGTTTCATTTTTTAATTGGGGTTGGAAATGAGTTTGACGAAGCAATCATGGCACATGCCATGAGAGATGCGTTTTGGCCAGAGCCAGGCGCGGCGGATGCGGCGATATGGGCGGCACCAGGCGCACCTGGTCTCGGTGAAGGCATACCATTGCAAGATGCGGAAGAGTTGGATGATGGTGTTCATGGTGGATTAAATGGTTTCGAGTGAGCGGAGGCCGGCGTGGGCGGCGGAGACGTGGTCCCAGTTCATTTTCTCCTTGCGTTTGGCCGCGATCTTGGCGGCCATGCGGAGGATGCAGAGCCACATGCCGAGGGCCTCGGTGCGAATGATGTCGGCCTGAAGCTTCGCATGCTGCCCGGTGGCCGGGGGCAGGCCGTAGGCTGCGGCGAAGGCATTAAGATCTTCGGCGGACGGTGAATTGGGGAGCATGAGCTTGCAAAGCCTCCGCCGCTTGGTTTGTGCAAGGATGCGCGAGAAACGTCCTGATTCCATCTCCTCATCAAAAACGGATGTCCCGCACAAAACGACACCGCATTTTGTTCGATCATGGATTTCGCGGATGAATTCTATTGTGCGTAGAGCAGAGTCCGCCCTCCCGTAACAACATTGATGAATTTCATCAACGATTAGGAGCATTCGGTCGTCGAATGATCTGAGGAGGCGCTCCATGAGGTCGTGCTTTACCAAGTTCGGTGAAATCCGCATGGCGCGGGCCATTTCATCGAGAAAAAGGCGGAGCGTCCCGCTGGTGGGACAGCGGACGTAGATGGTGCTGCCGTGGTTGTGATCTTCACGATACCTTTCAAGTGCGGCCGTCTTTCCGGTTTGCGAATCGCCGATGATGACGGCGATGCGCTGAAACTCGAGTGCGGCATCGCAGACGCGCCAGATCTTCCTGGCTAGAGCAGTCTCGATGAAGCCGAGGCGCCGGCCCTTGTTGCGCTCTTCGTGCAAGGCCTTGAAGGCCTTGATCTCGTCGCAGACACGGGAAAGGTTGCCATCGTATTTTCCGTGGAAAACGCGATGGAGGGTTGAGGCATCGTAGCGGACCAGTTTGGCTAGGTCATCAATGGAGAGATCATTCTCTGCCGCATGGGCGTGAAGCCAGCGGATGAGTGATCGCTGTTCATCCGGGAGATCTGAAGTCGAACGGTTCACGATGTCTCCAGGCACGCGAAAGCGCCTGGTGTGCATCATGGTGAGTGGTGTTGACTCCGGAGGTTGGTTGGTTGGGGCTTGGTCGTTCATCTTAGGAATGTTGGTTGGTTGGTTGGTCGAGGATGGTTTCTAAGAAATTTTCTGGCGGCTCGGCCGCGGGCGGCAGTTCATCGGCGGCGGCGGCGGCGGTGCGCTCGGGCTGGGTATCGAGGATGTCGTCGGCGGCGGCGGCGGCGAGGGCAGGATCGGGGGGCGGCGGCGCGGGGCGTCCGGCGCGGGCCAGGACGGCGGCATTGTGGGCGTGCATGTGGGCGCGGGCGCGGGTGAGGGCGGCGCCGCGGGCGGCGACGGGGGCGAGGAGTTCGGCCTCGATGGCCGCGGCGCGGCCGCAGGCGCGGTGGATGGCCTCGATGTCGGCACGATCCACGGGATCGAGTCGCGGAAGGGCCGCGATGAAACGGCCATGCTGATCGAAGGTGAAAAGCGCTGAGGGATGGAATGGGTTGAGCACGGTGATGACTTGCGAGCCTGGTTGGAGCTCGGTGGCGAGGAAACGGAGGCGGGCGTGTGCGACGCTTCGGTCCTGGAATTCGATGATGTGATTGGCGCCGACGGTTCGCTCCACGCCGAGATCAGGCCCCAGGATCATGGCTGTGGCATGGGGTGGCAGCGGGGTGAGATGTGGGCGTCCGGCGTCGAAGACCTCGCGTGGTGAGAGCCGGCGGAGGAGGCCGGTGGATGGGTCAATGGTGTGGCGATCTTCCCATCCTTCAAGTTGATGATCGGTGCGGGAATTGATCGCATCGTAGATCTGGCCTGCGAGTTCCTGGAAGCGGCGGAATTCGAGGACAGGGAATTTAAGTTCACGGGCCAGATCCTCGGGGAGGGCGGCGGCGGCTGAGAGGAGCTTTTGGTTGTACTGAAGCAGGCCGTGCAGGCCCTCGGGCCGGGCATCGCGGGTGGGGCCGGTTTGGCCAGGGATGAAACCCATTTCATTGTGGATTAAGTTGGTTAAACTCTCCAAGTGGGCTTTGGCGCGGGGATTGCCCCGGCCAGCTGGTGAGAACTGGCCGGGGAAGGCTGGCGTGCGCTGGATGCCGCCGCGATGGACTGTGATCTTGCCGTTGGACAGTGAATGGAGCAAGCGCTCCACGTCTTCACGGATCGCGGCGGTTCCGTGTTCGACGATGAGGGTGGTGCCGGTGATTGGGTTGTAACCAAATTCGGCCAGGACATAGGCCAGGAGGAAGCGCATGGCAGACTCCGTGAGGCCGGTTTCGGTGCCGTCCGGGCGTTCGGCGCGGAGCTGCATGCCCCAGGCGAATTTGCATCCCGAGGCCAGATCGAGGGCGTGAAACTCAAGGGGACGCCCGCATTGGCGGGTGTCCAGGATGTTGCAGAAATGGTCATGCCACAGGTCGTCGAATACAAAAAACTGACCGACCTGGAGGTGGCGGCGGGTGGTGAAGACGAGTGGGCGGTACGCGGCGGCAGCGCTGCGGCCGATGCGTGCGGCAGTGAGCTCGAAGCGGTTCGGGGAGAACCGCATGAAGTTTCGGTACGACCAGCCGCGGGGGAGTTGGTTGCGCGGCTGGTCGTTTGGGATGCCGGGGATGGGTTCCCCGGCGAAGAATTTTTTAAGGAGGAGCCGGTAGGCGGGTTTGCTTTTTCGCTGGTTGAGCTGGCAAAGGGATTTCCAGAATTCAATTAATTCTGGAGCGAGGGCCGGTTCCCGATCGGCGCGGGCCGGGGCGAGGGCGGCGGGTCCGAGGCGGCGGAGGAGGTCGTGTTTCCGCCGGACGGTGGCGGTGGAAACCCCGAAACGTGATGCAATTTCGCGGTAGGCGGATTGATACGGAGGCTGAATCGTTTCGAGGGTGGAAATCCAGGCAAGCAATTCCATGCGCTCACGGGTGGTGAGGGCGGGTAGGATGGCGGCCAGGGCGCGGGATGAGGTGAGGTTTTTCATTTTTCAATCAAGTGTCTGCGGCGGGCCTGCAGGGCGGTTTCAAGCACAGCGCATTGAGCTTGAATGAGGGCTTGGTTGAGGTGGGAGAACATGGCGGCGGCGTCGTAGGATTCCAGGAGCCGCTGGATCTCACCCCAGTCGCGGATGGCGATGGCGGTGAAATCGGTGGCTGGTGCCAGTGCTGGAGTCGGCGCGGGCGCTCCGGCATCGTTTTTGCGCGCGCCGCCGGGGCCGCCTGGGGCGCGCTTGGCGAGGCCGATCTCACTGAGGAAGTCGAGCTGGGTTTTCCCGTCGGTGATTTTCTCCAGGGATTTGAATACAAGATCGGTCTCGTCTTGGTTCCACGTTGACGGGCTTGAGTTGATGAGTTCTCTGAGCCGTTCTTCGGCCCCGAGGCGGCGGAGCCGCGGCTTGATGGCCTGGGCCAGCTTCATCCAGCGCCAGGCGGTGGTGGCGCTGATGCCTGCATCGAAGCAGGCATCTTCCCAATCAAGCTCGGCTGAGATTGATGATGATGAAGGCCGGCCGGGTTTGCGGACGGCGAAATTTTTGCGAAGTTCAATCAGGATGAAGCCGGCCATGGCCTGGCAGGCGAGGCTGGCATGCATGAATCTGGCAGCGAGCAGCGCGTAGCGACTGACCTGACCCCAAGGATCGGAGCAGTTGGATACTTCAGGGAGCTGGACTTCGGCTGGTTGGATGTTCATGAGATGCGACGCTTTTCCAAAAATTGAACGGCGGCGGAAAACGGGATGATGGCGGCGCCTGAGGCGCCGCGATGGGGGGCGCGGGAGAGGGCGATCGCGCCCGCCCGGACGAGATTGTAAAAGTGCCCGTGGGTGATGCCCAGGGCAGTGTAGAATCTGGGAGCCGGAATGCCATTTTCCACGATGGAGCCGCCAAACAGGGACTTGGCCAGGTCGCGCGGCTGTGGGTTGAATTCTCGGCCTTCGGCGCAGGCCAGAATGCTGCAGGTCGGAATGCGGACTTCGCGCCGACCAATTTCCGGCGCAGCAACGTTTAATGCCCATGAGATTTCACCGGACTCGATCATTTCCATGATCCGGTGAGTGGGCTTTTTGAGCAGGGCCGCGGCGGCGGCGATGTTGGTGGTCAATGGGCACATGGTGAAATGGCCCCCTCCACCGGCTTTAGCGCTGGAGAGGAGAATGGGTTTGAGCCGTGAGCATGGCGGCGCAGGAGGGTGGAGCCGGCGCCATGGCTGGCTGAAGTGCGGGCGGCTGCCTGGCGGCAGCCGTGAAGGATGAAACAGGACCACAAAATGGTTAGAAACATCGGGATCATGATCTTAGCTGGATTCTCCCGGACTCGATTTCGGGCAATTGATTTAAGATGGCCAGGCGGATCACGCATGACCGTGGGATGCCCAGACGCTTTGCGGCCTGGAGAATTCGAGACAAAAGCTCATCGTCCAACCGGATTGGAATTGGCCTTGTTTTTGGTCTCTGTGCTTTTTCCTGCATCCGGCAATAACGTATATCATCAATATACGATGTCAAGCACTTTTTTTCATTGTTAGATAATTTTTTTCTGATATACGTTTTAGTGTGGAAGGTAAGCCAATACCTGTCCGGCTCGATCCCATCACGATTTCGAGGTTGGACGCCGCAGCACAAAAGATGGGCACGACAAGAGCTGGGATTATTAAGCTCTGTGTCCAATCTTTTTTGCATGCTTTCGAGCGCGATGGCTTTGTGATGCTGCCGCTGGACTGGAGGGCCATTTTGAAGCAGACGGATGGGCGGGTGACACGATGGGAGGAATTGCCGGCGGCGGCGGAGGATGGGCCGAGGTATCAAACTTCGAATGGAAAAGAAAAATGAAAACGCAAAACGAGAAAAAGAGTTTCAACTGGGCGATGGGGGCGTCCGTGGTGTTTGCCTTGTCTTCGGTGCCATTTATGGTCAGCGCCATTTTGGCCGATAATAATCGGCTGTTTGAGGGGATGGCGTGGTGCTTGGGGTTGGCTGGGGTGTGGGGGATTTGGGGTGAGCTGTGGGCCTGGCGGCGGGGATCAAGGCTCCTCTGATTATATAGTATAGTGAGGGCCGGGGATGGTGAAGGCGGGTCCGAGGCGGCGCCGGGTGGGGCGGAAATTATTTCATCGTGAAATAGTTTTTCTCTAAGGCTTTGGAGATTAGGCACTTACAAAAAAATCATTTCACGATGAAATAATTTTATCTGTTATAAGGGCTTGATTGCTGTTGGGGGTTTGGAGCGGGGCCTTGTCGGCGGGCAAAAATGGGTGGTGAGGGGTGTGGTGATATATCATTTATGAGAAAACCAGCCTGCTTTTTTCTCATAATTTGGAAAAAATCCATTCAAGAATCGTGCCAAAATCAAAAGTGAGAAGAGGCGAAAATGTTGGAATGTCTTGCAAGAAAGATATTTGCGAAAAATAAATATTTTTCTGTGCGTACCGGCACGCATTATGCTTAAAAAATGGGCGTATGGAACTTAATAAAAAACAGATCGCAAGATTGGCTGCTGCTGGATTCCTTTTTAAGGGGTGGGAGTACTCTTCTATCTCGTGCAGCAGATACTACCATTTTGAGTTCAACGGGCGACACGTCGTCGCCCGTGTTAGCGATCATGACCGTGGCCTTGGAGCCAAATTAAATCACGAAGATCCTATTGTTGACGTCCGAATTCGCCCCAAACAGGCCGGAACAGAAAAGGTTGTCCGGGCCCTTTTAAACTGGGCCAAGGATGAGGTCTCTGGCGCCGCCGCCGCGGCGGAGCGGCGGGCCAGGATCGAGGGGCTTAAAATGACCCTTAAAACATTGCGTGAGGCTTTCCAAAAAAGAGTGCAGCAGGGGAATTTGGAAAAGGCAAAGCGGATCGAGGAGCACATCATGTCCATCGAAAAGCAAATCGAAAATTTAACTAAAATGTAGGGCTGCGGCCCCCCACCTCCAAGCTGGGGCAGCCTGGGCGCGCCGGATGAACCGGTGCGGCGGACGGGGGGACAAAAGATGAGCACTTACGCTAGCTTAGTCGGACTCACGCCTCCAACAAAAAATGAGATTGATAAATTTTATAAGTTGGCCCTGGATGGTATTGATGGTTATGGACTAAAAATAAAATATGAGGCGAACCAGGATTTAATACAATTGCTCATATTAAAATCCATCGAATTCATTCTTGAAGCCGGAGCGCATGGCCTGGCGATCGTGCATCGCGATGCCTATCCATGTTATGCGAAATCTAATTTCGATGAATTCATAATCTATATGGCAAAATTGGGATTTCATGCAAGGAAATCCAAGCTAAAGTGGCACATCGAGTGGTTTCATCATTATTTGGGATATATCATTTATGATCCGATTCACATGCTGGTTCCTATCCGCTTAATTTATTCGAATTCTCATCAATCTGATGCTGCGAAGAAAAAATGGGCCAAGGTGGCGCCTGATATGCGTCGTGAAATGATGCGGGCCTTGGCGCGCCGGCGGTGGGAGAAGGCGCGGGAGAAGGCGAAGGTGTGAGCGCGGGGCCATTGGCCGGGAAGGGAAAAGAGCCGGAGGGATCCGGCTCTCTTTTTTTTGTTTCCATGACATTTCCAGGATGCGGAGGTGGTGCGAGAATTCGGGCATGAATGAGATGCTTCTTTTTGCGAGTGCGGCAGGTGCGGAGGGGGCGCAGGGGCCGAGCCTGACAATGATTCTGATCCCGGTGGTGGTGCCGGTGGTGATTGCCATCATCAAGTTTTTCCTGCCAAAATTGCCAAAGGCCTGGCTGCCGATCCTGGCGCCGATCTTGGGCGCGCTGGCGGAGCTGGTGGCGTCGGGGAGTTTTGACGCGGGCACGATCTGGGGTGCTGTGGCCGGGAGCGCGGGGGTGGGGCTGCGCGAGATCGTGGATCAGTTGAAGAAGGCGGCGCCGGTTAGGGCGGAGTGAGGAAGGTTGTGATGTGGGCTGGCTGGCGGCCATTGCACGCGGGATTGCTCAGGCGCTTCTTTTTTGGGCGGAGCGGCTGGCGCGGCGGGACACGGGAATGGTGGAGGGTCGCGGTCCGGCGGGTGAGCGGGAGCGGGTGCTGCGTGTGTTGCGCGCTCGTCTGCGCCCTGGGGCTCGGGTGCGCGAGCCGGGTGGTGATGGTGCATCCGAGTGAGCAGGTGATGAAATTGGCGGAGCCGGTGCGGGCGCGGGTATTCGTGTTTGATGGCGGGCAGTGGATTAAATCACCAAACAAGGTGGTAATACCGGCGGGGTACACGATTTTGTATGTGGGGCCGGAGGAGTTGAAGGAAAAATGAAATGAGCTGGTGGGGTGAAAAGCGTGGTGGTGCGGAGGATCGGGTGGAGCGGCGGCTGGCGCGGGCGCGGGCGCGGATGGAGAGGGAGCGGCTGAAGCAGCGCCGGCGGGGTGCGGAGCGGGAGCGATTGGAGTGGGAGATGGATGGGTCATGGCTGGTCCTGGGTGAGGGCAGCCGGATGCGCCGACGGATGGGATGAGTTGAATGGGAATGAATGAAATCACGAGTGTGAACATCGCAGGCTGGCTGGCCTGCGCGGCATTTTTGATCTGGATGGTGAACGGGGTACTGGGGCTGGTGGATCGGTTCAAACCAAGGCCGAGCACGGAGGAGGTGCGGCTCGAGGCGGCCAAAAACTTCGTAACTCAAGAGCAATTTGAGCATCGCGAGCAGATGGCGAGTGATTCCAGGAAGACGATGTACGCGAAGATTGATTCGATTCGGATGGAATTGAGTCAGGAGATCCGCGCGGTGAATGCGCGGGTGGATGAGCTCAGTGCCGAGGTGCGGGCGGTGCCGGCGACGGTGGTCAGACTCATTAGTGAAGCGAGGAAAATGTGATGAAAGCGGAGATGAAACTTTTTTTGTTGCGGGCCCTGCGTGAGGCGCAGGGGCAGCCGCTGACGGAGGCGGCCCTGGTGGCGGCGGTGCAGGCGGTGTACCCGGAGAGCCTGGTGAGCACGGTGCGGGAGGTGCTGCGGGGGATGGAGCGGGAGGGTTATTTGGTGGCGGTGGCGGATGATCTGACGGGGATGATCCATTATGGGCTGACCCGGAAAGGGGAGATGAGGGCGGCGCTGTTGTGAGCTTGAACATCAAAAAGCGGCGCGGGGATGCGGTGCTGGACAAGCTGGCGCCGGAGGTGCAGGTGGAGCTGGCGCGTTTTGGCGAGGGGCACACGCTGGATGAAACTTTGGTGTGGCTGCGGGAGCGGGGGGTGAAGATTTCGCGCACGGCGCTGGCGAACTGGCTGGAGGGCCGGCGGGCGCGGGAGCTGCAGGAGCGGATCCTGCGGAGCATTGCGAGCGGCGCGGAGATGATGCGCCAGTGCGAAAAAGAGTACGGGAAAAACCCGGCACCGAGCGTGGAGGCGCTGATCAAGCTATTCAGGGTGCTGGTGATGCAGTTGGCCAGCGCGGGCGCGGCGGATCCCGAATTTTTGCGGGTGGCGGGGCCGATGATGGGGCAGGTGCTGGAGGCGGAGCGGCTGGCGGTGAAGCGGCAGGAGCTGATTTTGGAGGAGCGGCGGGTGGCGGTGCTGGAGCGGCGGGCGGCGCAGGCGGATGCGGCGCAGGGGGTGGTGCAGGATGCAGGGCTCAGCGCGGAGGAAAAGATGCAGCGGATGCGCGAGATTTTCGGGCTGAGCGTGAAGTGAGCGAAAAAAAAATGAGCAGCAGCGGAAAAGTGCGATCGAAGAAAGGCGCGGGTGGCGCGGTGGCCAGTCCGCTGGAGCTGCTGCTGCCGTACCAGCGCGCCTGGGTGGAGGATGGGGCGCGATTCAAGATTGGCTGCTGGGCGCGTCAGACGGGAAAGAGCTTTGCGACGGCGGCGGAGGCAGTGGCGGATTGCCTGGCGCGAAAGACGACCTGGGTTTGCCTGAGCGCGGGCGAGCGGCAGGCCCTGGAGTGGATGCTGAAGGCGCGGGAGTGGGCGGAGGCGTTCAAGCTGGCGGTGGCGGATTACGCGGAGATTCGGGACGCGGCGGAGGCGCTGCTGAAGGCGGCGGAGATCAAATGGGGCAATGGGAGCCGGTTGGTGGCGATCCCGGCGAATCCGGCCACGGCGCGCGGGTACAGCGCGAACTTGGTGCTGGATGAATTCGCGTTTCACGAGTCGCCGGATGCGATTTGGCGGGCGATTTTCCCGAGCATAGCCAATCCGTTGAAGGGCGAGTTCAAGATTCGAGTGGTGAGCACGCCGAATGGTCGGGGCAATAAATTCGCGGATTTGTGGGAGAATGCGGAGGCATCGGGCTGGCGGCGGCATCGCTGCAATATTTATGAAGCGGCGGCGGCGGGGCTGCCGGTGAATGTGGAGGAATTGCGGCGCGGGCTGAATGATCCGGAGGGCTGGGCGCAGGAATTTGAGTGTGAGTTTCTGGATTCGAGCGCGGTGCTCCTCAGCTATGAATTGATTGCGGGATGCGAAAGCGTGGAGGCTGCGGAGGCGCAGCCGGCGGAGTTTTGGGAGCTGGGCGCGCGCGGGCGGCGGCTGGTGATGGGGCTGGATTTCGCGCGGAAGCGAGATCTAAGTGTGGCCTGGACGCTGGAGCTGCTGGGGGAGCAATGGATCACGCGGGAGGTGCTGGTGATGCAGGGGCTGAGCACGCCGGAGCAGGTGCGGTTGCTGGAGGCGCGTTTGGCGGCGGTGGAGCTGTGCTGCGTGGATTATACCGGGCCGGGGGTGGGGCTGGGGGATTACCTGGTGCATGGGTTTGGCGAATACCGGCCCGATGGCCACAGGTGGGGGAAGGTGGAATTGTGCAATTTCAGCAATCTCTTGAAAAATGAGATTTTTGGGAAGTTGCGGATGGCTTTTGAGGAGCGGCGGGTGCGGGTGCCGGTGAGCCGGGCGGTGCGTGAGGATTTGCATTCGGTGCAGCGGGTGGGGCTGCAGGGGGGCGGGATCACGTACCGGGCGCCGCACACGGCGGATGGGCATGCGGATCGGTGCACGGCGCTGGCACTGGCGGCGCGGGCGGCGCGGGAGGTGGGGCGGGCGATCCGGTTGCACGCGGAGCTGGTGTGAGGGCGAAAAAAAGATGAATGAAGCCAGGAAAATGCGGTCGGGCGGAGCGGCTGGGTGGGTGGCCGCGCTAAAATCGTTTATAAGCGACAGGATGGAGCGGTCCGCTATCGGATGTCTCGCCGCAAAAAAAAATCAAAATGCAAACGGTTTCCGGCGTTTTGCAAAAGGGTCTGGCGGGTGGATCACAAGGTGAAATGAGCGCCAAAGAGAAAAATGGGGTTTTGGGGGTGGTGCAGCGGGCCTGGGGCCGGTTGACGGGGCGGAGCGGGGCCGGGTCGGGGGGCGGATCTGGTTCGATGGCGGAATTTTTGATGGGGTTGGAGCCCATGGTTTCGGGGGAGGTGCTGGCGCGGCCCTTTGCGGAGAGCGTGTGGGTGCAGCGGGCGATCAAACGGGTGGCGGGGCCGATTGCGTCGGTGCCGCTGGTGCTGGAGCCGGACAGTGAGGAGCTGCGGGCTTTTTGGCGGGCGCCGGCGCGGGGGATGGGGTTTGAGGAGCTGGTGGAGGCCAGCGTGGGCTGGCTGAAACTCACTGGGGAATTTTTCTGGATCATGGATGATTCCTGGCTGGTGCCGGGGGCGGTGCGCGGGCCGCTGATTGTGGCGCGGCCGGATAGGATGCGGGAGGTGACGGATGGGGAGTCGTTGATTGGCTGGGTGTTCACGGATGGGAGAGGGTGGACGCACCGGCTGGTGCCGGAGCAGGTGGTGCATGTGCGTGAGTGGAATCCGTACAGTGACTTTCGTGGGCTGAGTGAGATGGGGGCGGCGCGGCTGGCGGCGGAGACAGACTGGCTGCAGTCGAGGTTTGCGCGGCACCTGGCGGCGGCGAATGGGGACACGGGGCCGATCATCATTGCGAAGGGCGGGCTGCCCACGCAGGAGCAGCGGGAGATGATCGTGCGGGAATTTCGGGCCAAGCGATTGGCCAATCAGCGGGGAGATTTTCGGCCGATTTTCATGGCGGGGGAGATTCAGATTGAAGATTCGCGGATCAAGGCGCCGGATGCGGCTTTTGTGCAGCAGCGGCTGGGCAATCGGCACGAGATATTTTTGGCGTTTGGGGTGCCGCCGAGCATGGCGGACATCCAGGCCAGCTACTCCGTGGGCAGCGCGAGCGACAGGTATCTTCTGATCGAGGAAACCTGCAAGCCGGTGGCGGCGAAACTGGCGCGGGCAATTAGTGAAGTGAGCCGGCGGATTGTTGGGGCCGAGGTGCGGGCGGAGTTTGACTGGGATGAGCACAGCACGATGCAGATGGTGCGGCGGGAGCGGATTGAGGTGGGGATGAAATTGTGGTCGGCGGGCATGCCGATGCAATTGATCAATGAGTACCTGGAGCTGGGCCTGCCGGAGTTTGAGGGCTGGGAGGTTGGCTACCTGCCGATGGGAGTGGTGCCGGCGTCGGAGGTGGCGGCGCCGGAGACGATGCCGGAGCTGGATGAGAATCGTCCGGCGGCGGCGGGCGGCGCGGGCAGCGCGGGCGCAGCGGGGTTGATGGTGCGGGCGCTGCGGGAGCGGGCGGAGGCGCGGCGGTGCGATTGTGGGTGCACGCTTGAGGCCATGCGCGCGGCGCGCCCGCAATGGCGGGAGCAGATGGTGCGGCGCCGGGCCTGGAAGAAAAAGTTCCTGGGGAGGATTGGCCGGGAGTTGATGCGGGCGCGGGCGGAGGTGCTGGCGAAGCTGGAGCGTGAGCTGGGGCCCGAGGGCCGCGGGCCGGGCGCGGGCGCAGGCGCGGGCGCGGTGCGGGCGGTGGCGGCGGAGTTGATGTTTGATCTGAAGAATTTCAGGGAGGGTTTGGTTGTGGGACTGAAGCCGCTGTGGCAATCGTGCCTGGGGACGGCGGGGCGCGAGGGGTGGGAGGAGTTGCAGAAAGATGGTGGGGCTTTTGCGCTGCCGCCGGAGCCGGTGCTGGAGTTTTTGCGGGGCCGTGAAAACCGGATTTCAGGGGCGGCGCAGAACATTTTCGAGCAGATTAAAGCTCAATTGGAGGCGGGGCTGGAGGCTGGAGAGACATTGAGCGAGCTGAGTGATCGGGTGCGGGCGGCTTTCAATGAGGTGGGGCGCGGGCGGGCGGAGGTGATCGCGATTACGGAGACGAATGTGTGCTTTGGCCAGGGGCGCGAGCTGGGGATGAAACAGGCCGGGGTGAAGTGGAAAAAGTGGCTGACGAGTGGAGCCTCCAATGTGAGGCCGAGTCATCGTGAACTGGATGGGATGGTGGTGGGGATGGATGAGGTATTCCCGAATGGTTGCAGATTTCCGGGAGATCCGGACGGGCCGGCGGCGGAAGTGATTAACTGCCATTGCACCCATGTGGCGGCGAGCGAAGAGGGCGCGGGCGGAGAAGAAGAGGAGGAAGCATGAGAATGAAAGAGATGAAGATTGAGTTGGAGAATGAGATGGTGAGGCGGGTGCTGCATCCGGCGGTGCGGGTGCTGGATGAGCGCGAGGGACTGGTGGAATACATCGCGAGCGATGAGACGGTGGACAGTTACCGCGAGGTGATCCGGGCGGATGGATGGAGGTTTTCGCGATTCGAGAAAAATGCGCCGTTTGTGGACAGCCATCGTTACGACACGGTGGATGCACTGCTGGGGCGCGTGGTGGATTATGGGGTGCGTGGGCGGAAGCTGATCGAGATCGTGAAGTGGGCGATTGATGTGCCGGAGAATCGGCTGGCGCAGATCGGCTGGGCGATGACGCGGGCCGGATACCTGCGGGCGGTGAGTGTGGGGTTTCAGCCTGTGGAGTGGGTGAGCCGGTGGAATCCGAGCCAAGCCGGGCAGTTTGCGGCGGTGGCGGCGGAGCTGGGGCTGGAGGCGCAGGAGGTGGAGGTGATCTACCTGGCTCAGGAGCAGATTGAGTTGAGCGCGGTGGTGATTGGGGCGAATCCGAATGCGGTGGCGCGGAGCTACAAGGCGGGCGCGCTGAGTGATGAGGACATTGAATTTCTTTCGCGGAAACACAACGTGATGGGGCACAGCGCAGATGGACCTGCTCGCGCGCTGCTGGCCGAAAAAGAGCGGGCGCGGCTGATGTTTTTGCGGAGATTCGAGGCGGCCTTGAAAGGGCTGTGAAATTGCAGTGCAACAAACTTAAAAAAAGAAAGGAAGAGTGACATGATGAAAACGTTTGAAGATACGGTGATTGAGGGTGTGGAGAGCTTGCGCGGTCAGCAGGCGGAGCTGGTGCGAAATCTGGATTCGCTGGACAAGAGCGTGAAGAACTCCTTTGAGGAGTTGACCCGACTCAAAAACCAGCAGGCGGATCACGCGCAATTGTTGGCGAGTTTGAAGCGGACGCTGGCGGCGCTGGAGCGGGAGCGGTCGAGTGTGTTCAAGAGCCGGGAGGATGCGATCCTGAATCGCATCACGGGGAATGAGGAGAAGCGCGAGATCATGCTGGGGCTGTTGAAAAAGATTGCCTTCCCGCACGCGAAACTGCCGGAGCATGTGGAGCGCGCGCTGACGGGCAGTGATTCCGGGGTGGGGGCGGCGACGATCCCGACGGCGGTGGCGGAGGACATCTACCATCTTCTGGCGGAGTATGGCGTGTGGGCGGGTTTCGGTGTGATCCGGGTGCCGTCGCGGACGGTGAGCATTCCGGTGGCGACGGCGCGGCCGGCGGCGTACTGGATCGGGGCCGGCTCGGGCGCGGCGGAGGGCACGGCGATCACGGCGGGGGACTTCAGCGGGGCCAGCCTGACGCTGAGCCTGCAGACGATTGGTTCACTGCTGCATGTGAGCCGGGAGTTGATCCAGGATGCGGGGGTGGACGTGGTGAGCTTTGTGCTGCGTCAGATCGCGCAGTCGGTGGCGGGCGGGCTGGATTGGGCCTGCATCTCGGCGGCCGGTGCGACGAATCAGACGGATGGCGGGTACACCGGGATTTTTGAAGCCGCTGCGTTGAACACCAACCTGAAGGCGACGGCGGCGACGGGCCGGGTGACGGTGGCGCAGACGAAGGTGGATGACTGGGCGAAGTGCTTGAGCACGGTGAGCCCGGCGGTGCTGCGGCGTGGGGGCCAATGGTGGATGAATCCTGCGATCCTGGCGAAGGCCATGACGGTGCAGGACACCACGGGGCGGCCGATCTTCATTTCGGCGATCGAGGCGCCGAGTTTTGGCGCGATTGGCCGGATCCTGGGTTACCCGGTTGTGCTGAGCGATGCCGCGCCGACGACGGATGCGGTCAATGCGAAGGTGGCGGTGTTCGGCGATCCGCAGGGGCTGGCGGTGGGCGTTGCTCAGGACATGGAGCTGGAGCAGACCACTGCGTTGAAGTTCGCGGAGAATCAGGTGAGCATCCGGGCGACGATGCGGGCTGGGACGCGGATCAAGACGACCACGGGCTCGACCACGTTGAAGCCGTTTGCGGTGCTGACGCTGCCGGCTTCGTAATGGATTGCGGTGAAGGCCGCGGGGCCGGCCTGGTTCGACAACGGGGCTTGGGGCTGGGCCGGCCCACAAAAAAAATGAATGAAGAAAAAATTGAATTGAAGAAGTGAACGCCGGACTGAGCAACCTGAAGACATTGAAAAGCCTGCTGTTGCCGCAGAGCATGCAATCCCAGAGCACATGGGATGATGTGCTGGTGTTGATTGGGCGCGGGGTGTTGGGGGCGATGGAGGCGCATTGCGGGCGGAAATTTGCGCGGGTGGTGAATGCGGTGGAGCAGTTTGGGGCGGCGCGGGAGGTGGTGTGGCTGGCGCGGTATCCGGTGGAGGAGATCAGCGCGGTGGAGGTGCGGGCGGCGCGCGGGAGTGAGTGGGTGGCCCAGGAGGATGTGATCCTGGAGCGGAATGAGATGAATGGGATGGTGGTGTTTGCGAGGCCGCTGGGGAGTGATGGGGATCAGGCGCGGATCATCTACACGGGAGGATATTGGTTTGACGAGACGGAGAATGGGAGCGGGGTGGTGCCGGATGGGGCGGCGGTGGTGCCGCAGGATTTGGTGTGGGCGTGGGCCATGCAGTGCGAGCATGTGTGGTCGCGGCGGGACAAGCTGGGGACAGGCCTGGTGCAGCAGGCGGGGAAGGCGGAAGCTTTGGGCGAGGTGGAGCTGCTGCCGCTGGTGCGCGAGGCGCTGCGGCCGTATCGGCGGCTGGCGGCGCAGTGAGGATGAGACGATGGTGCGATTGAAGATTCAGTTGACGGAGCAGGCGCGGCAGGTGCTGGCGCGGTACA